>JAUVYZ010000226.1 GCA_030602845.1 Phycisphaerae bacterium
GTATTGTGTCCGATATTATAATAGAAATCGGCTCGAAGTGCAATTATAAAGCGCTTATATGCTCTTTATTGGGGTTACGTGAGGCGGTTTTTTATTGACAGAAAGAGTATTTTTCTGTATTATATAGGTTCGAGGGACGAATATTTATAACGACTTGCGGTTTTTCGGCTTAGCGAAAAGCCGCTGGAGTAAAGGTATATTGGAGGTAAGGGCCGGCCAGGCTAATTTCTGTGTCTTTTGGCAGCCCAACCTGTTTTTGTGATAAAACAAACGGGTTTTTTGGAGATATTTCGATGTTTAATGGAAAAATTGTTGCAGCAATCTTAGCAGTAGGACTTTTTGTAGTCAGCGTCGGTTTTGGCCAGACCCTCGAGGACAACTGGAACGACTTTTTGCACTACACAAAGATTGGCCGACTCGATTTGGCCAGGGGATATGCACAGGTTATTCTCGATAGTAACCCTGACCCTGTGGCATTGCTCGCCCTTAGCAAAGAAAATCCGCGGGGTTATGCAATTTTACTAAGGGTTATTGAGACTGCACCTGATGCCGAACTGGTCGAGCTCAGCAGGAAAGTCCAGGACATTATCAAGCAGGGCATATTCATCCGCCGGTCTGATCCGAGGATTATCGTAGAGGAGATAAAAAGACTGAGCAGCAAAACCCCCCGTGGCCGACTTACAGCGGTCAAACGGCTTCGGGACGCCGGCGAATATGCAATACCGTATATGCTCGATGCAATGGCCGATAGGTCCCGCAAAGAAGAATGGCCGAATATTATATGGGCGCTTCCACAAATCGGCAGAGATGCCATAAGGTCGCTTGCCGCCGGCCTGCAGACCGAAAACGTGACGGTTAAGGCCGAGATAATAAAGGCACTGGGCGGGATTGGCTATCCTCAATCGCTGGCGTATCTAAAGTACATTATCGAAAATGACGATTCAGCCGAACTTCGCAAGCTGGCTGTGCGAAGCATCAGGCAAATTGACCCTGCGGCCTTGAAAATCCCCGCAGCCCAGTTGTTCCATCGGCTTGCGGAAAACTATTATTATCACGCCGAATCGCTGGCTCCGGCGGAAGATGCGAATTTTGCAAATATATGGTTCTGGGATTCAGCCGCTCAACGACTGGAGCGCAAAGAGGTTGACAAGGGTTATTCTAACGAACTTATGTCGATGCGTGTGTGCGAGTGGGCGCTCAAGGCCGACGCCGGATTCGGCCAGGCGATTGGCCTCTGGGTAGCTGCCTACTTCAAGGCCGAGTCCGCCGATGTTAGTATGCCCGATTACTTTGGCCCAGGCCACGCCGATGCGATGACTTATGCGACCACCGCAGGCCCTGAATATCTGCATCAGGCCCTTGCACGGGCCGTCAAGGACAAAAATGCCTTTGTTGCGCTCGGCGTCGTGGAGGCACTGGCCACCACCGCCGGTGAGAAATCATTGCTTTATCGGCTTGGCATAGCTCAGCCGCTGGTTCAGGCTCTCTCTTTCAACGATAAGGCTGTAAGATACAGTGCGGCGATAGCGATAGCTGCCGCCGGGCCCAAAGAAGCGTTTGCCGAGAGTAAGCTGGTCGTTGAGAATCTGGCACAGGCCCTCGCCGAAACTGCTGAGAATGTGGATTTGGAAAATGAATGGGTGACCACCAGCTATGCCGTGCGTGCGGCCAGAGTAATGCTCAAATTAGCACAGACGCGGAATCGTGTTATTGATTTGTCTGCTGCTCAAAGTGCCCTTATAAATGCAACAAAGGATGAGCGGGCCGAAATCAAGGTTCTTGCCGGCCGGATTCTGGCCCATCTCGACAGCCCCGGTGCCCAGCGTTCGATAGCTGCAATGGCGCTTGCCGAAACCAACGATATGGACGTTCGGATAGCTGCGTTTGATTCACTGGCCATCTCGGCGAAACTCAATGCTAATCTGCTTAATAACGAAATGATAGACGCCATTTATGGATTGGTTGGTTCGCAGGAAATTGACCCGGATTTGCGAAGTGCCGCCGCTTCTGCTTACGGTGCACTTAACCTGCCCAGCCAGAAGGTAAAAGACCTTATACTCGACCAGGCACGCAGTTAATTAAAATTTAAAAAGTAAAATCGTCTGGATAAGATTTGCCTCTAATGCCCGTTGCTGTTAACGGGCATTTTTGTTATTATGCGCCGAGTTGACCCTGCGAATAACGAATAATCTGATGGCTTAATAGTAATTTTGGGGGCTGCAAAATGACTATTGAGGTAAAACAGGTATCGGCCTGTCTCGAAGAGTGCAAGCACCACTTGACTGCCGAGCTGCTTGCCTTCTGGCTCAGCCGGTGCAAGGATGATGAATGCGGCGGCTTTATTACCCACTTCGATAAGGATGGCAACGATACCGGCGAGGATGAAAAATCATTAATTGCTCAGACGCGCACCATTTATACAATGTCCTCGGTCCATCGCGCAGGTTACGGCGGAGGCAAATGTGCCGAATATGCAAAGCACGGCGTTGATTTTCTCATCAATAAAATGTGGGACGCCGAACACGGTGGTTTTTTCTGGATGGTGGACCGCAAGGGCGATGTCATCATTGACAAGAAGATTATTTATGGGTTCAGTTTCGCAATTTATTCGCTGAGCGAATATACCTTAGCCACCGGCGACCCGCGGGGCCTCGAGTATGCCGAAAAAATCTTCGACCTTATCCAAAAATACTGCGCCGACACTATGTATGGCGGGTATTTTGAGATGTTTGAGAGAAACTGGGACCTGTGTGGGCCGGGCAGCGGTGGCGGAGACAGAAAAACGCTCGATGTGCATATGCACTTGATGGAGGCCTTTACCACATTGTATGAATGCAGCGGAAAAAGCGTACACCGTCGCAAACTGCTCGAAGATATAGATATTTTGATAAAGAGAATCCTGCACCCGCAATATGCAACCGGCATACCACAGTTCACGTCCGATTGGCAAATTGCGCCGCAGATAAAGTTCGATATCGTCTGGGGCTGGGACCGTTTCGCCGACGGCGGCGAGAAGGCCCACGCAGAGGACAATACCTCGGCCGGGCACAACGTCGAGTTTGCCTGGCTGCTCACCCACGCAACGGATATTATGGGTATTGGCTTTGAAGAATATCAGGACATTATTAAGAAGGCGATGGACCACGGAATGAAAAACGGTATCGATGATGAATATGGTGGGGTTTATGTGGAGGGGCCTCATAGCGGCGGTGTCTATGACAGGGAGAAAGAGTTCTGGCAGCAGGCGGAGGTTATGATTGGTATGCTCGAGGCATGCCTGCGTTTCGGGCCCGCAAGATACTGGCCGGCTTACGAAAACGTGCACCGTTTTGTCTTCGACAAAATGATAAATCATCCCGTTGGTGAATGGTGGCCGCTGCTCACACGGGAGGGCAAACCTATCTGGACGCATATGAGCCATTCCTGGAAAGTGAACTATCACACGGTCAGAGCTATGGTGCAGTGTATAAAACGCCTGGAAAAATTGATTAAAACTCTTAAATAACTTGGAACGCGATGGAGTACCGGGGCAGATATAACATTTTTGATGCGGCAACAATAAAGACCTATCCGCTTGGCACGCGGCCCAATAAGGTCAAGCTTGAGAATATACTGCAGCCGTCCGATGTCGGTAAAATGGAATTTAATCTGCCGGCGGAAACCGTCAGTATGATTGAGACCATCGCGCAGCAAATAGTTTCCATGCGTAAAGAAAACAAGCCTGTGATATTTTTTGCGGGGGCTCACCTGATAAAAAACGGCCTGGGCGGATTGCTCGCAGACCTCATCGGGCGCAACGCAGCCACTCTTGTTGCCGGCAACGGCGCCACAGCCATCCACGATTTTGAACTGGCGCTGATAGGCGAAACCAGCGAATACGTCCCGGACACCCTCAGCAAAGGACGGTTCGGAATGGCTTACGAATTTGCTTACATCAATCGCGCTTTATCTATCGGCAACGAACAAAAGCTTGGCTGCGGCGAGTCACTCGGAAAAATGATTTGTGACGCTGGTTTCCGCAGCCAGGTTCTCTCGTCGCTC
>JAUVYZ010000079.1 GCA_030602845.1 Phycisphaerae bacterium
AGTAGCACTTATAGTGCCGACCAAAGTAAATGATGCTGGGGCCAGGAAACTCCTGAATCAACTCAAGCGAGCCAATGTCAAGGTGCTTGGCAAAGAGAAGAACCTGATTGTAGTACCGTTAAGCAGGTCAGTCAAGTCGAAGCTCTTGAAGATATCAGAAATGGGCGAATACCATTGCGGTGAACTGCCAAAGAGCGCCATCAAGCGCCTTCCCCCTGAATCACAAAGATTAGCCGAGTTGTGGAACTGGAGCATCATCAGCAAGAGGAAAAAAGTCACTGACGGCTCAGTGAAGTCGATCATGCGCAAGTTGAACCTTGAGATCGATAATAGAGGCAATGTCATCGACAAGAAGACGAGAAGATCCCTTGGCAAAACCGAACACAAGGAAGAGGTCACCAAACAGGGCAACTGGTGGATATACATGTGGAGGTATTGGGACTTTGCTCCGGGTTGGTTTGGCTATTGGAGAAAGTACGCGACCAAGTCAAAGACATATGTTGACGAGGCTCGTAGCAGCCGGCTTATTGTTGACCAAATCATTGCAGAGGTCGATGGCCCCCATCACTATGGGTATACGAAAAAGTACAACCGTTCCTATGCATACGCCTATGATTGGGCCTATGTGTGGGTCTGGGAATCCGATTGGTGTGATCACTGGTCGTGGGCCAAGAAGGGCAGCTCAACAGCCCAGGTTATAAGGAGAACGACCTTCAGGTCGTAGTGAACACCTACACGTAAGGTGGATACTCGTCAGTATGTAAGAAGGGCGTGGGCCAGAAGTAGAAGCAGGGACAGTTACGAATGGCGGGACTTTAAGCGAGATAATAGAGACGGACCCTTGTTTTGAAGCAACAGTATCTTATCTTTCAGCCTTGAAAGAATGTGAGGATGAAGGATGGAACGAGGATGAATGTCCTAAAGCATGGGGATATGGCGCGCAAGCTGTAATGTGTACCATGAAAGAGCTGGAGGAGATGAAGGGGCAGCTTGCAGATATATTTGGGAGACTTAAGCCTCCCAGACCAATCCCATGGCCAAAATAGTGACTTGGCATGAACTAGGTACTAGGAAGATTGCATATACTCATTTCTTACTTATAACCCTTTTAAAGGAGAAAAAAATGAAGAGACTAAAGAATTTTGCGTTTACACTCCTGCCCTTGTTCGCTTTCGTTGGGTGTGCACCAGATTTAGTTGTGAAGAATGTGGATGTAACTTGGAATGCAGCAAATAAAAAGGCAGAAGCGAAAATTGCCAATATTGGCAACGGGGATGCAGGGAATTTTATGGTCTATTTCAACGGAGATGAGAATCCTGTGTCACCAAACCGTAGACCACAGGTAAGTCATAATGTACCAAGTCTAGCTAAAGGGGCGTCTATAACACTATATGCAGACTTTGCTCCACTTGCGCACCCCGATAATAACAACTTGGGAAACGTTTTTAAAATCACGGTATTAGTTGATCCTAAAGGAATGGTAAAGGAGTCAAATGAAAACAACAACACCCAAGAAAAGCCAATACCATAACTGGTGTGGGGAGAAAAGCCTAACAATTCACTCCACCAGACCGCTTGACAGTTGGGTTAAGCAGGTTTGTGCAATTTGGCATCGAAGCCCATATCATTTTCATAGTCCTTCGCTGTCAGGCGGCTGGTGAGTTCAGCTGTTAGCGCGAACTGATATGAGATCACAGCGAAAGAAGCCGTATGTATGTTCATACGCTTTTTAAGACCAAATCATTTGCGAATCATACGCGTCAAGAGTTTTTGAGCTGTTCGTAAAAGACCATCGTCGGTGAGCCGCCAAATGCAATGCCCATCCAGGCGGCCTCATCAATCTCATCCTGTGTGAAACCTTTCTCTCTTGCTTTTTTCAGGTGCATTTTCAGGCACGGCCCGCACCGCGTAGCAACCGACAACGCAATGGCCATCGCCTGCTTGGTATAAGCATCCAGGCCGTGGGGTGAGCTTGTTGAGCCGAGAAAATCTATAAATTTGGCCTTAATCTGAGCAATATCAGAATCTTTACTAATTTTCTGCCCAGTAGAAGTTACAGCGTCAGCGCAGCAGGGGACTTCTTCACTTTTTGAGTCAGCAGACGTTTGCTTTAGAGGTTGTTCGGTTAGTGCTGCTTTTGGTGCAGGTTCGCTGGGCTTCGGCGAAGGTATCTTACGGCTGCCATCGGTTTTTATTTGAACAAGGCCCGAACCTTTTCCAGAAACTCTGCCGATGACCGCAGCGGCGGCAATTCCTTTCCCTCGACTTCGCTCGGGACAGGCTTTGTGCAGGGCCTTGAGGAAATCATCGGCTTCACTTTCTGCAATGGCAACCAGCAGCCCGCCCGATGTTTGTGCGTCATAACATATATCAATCATCTCCTGTGGGAGCGAATCGGCAACAACTACACGTTCGCCACAGGATTCCTTGTTCCGCTCGATAGCACCGGGCAATATACCCGCCGCGGCATATTCGAGCACACCGACAAATAGCGGAATATTGTCCCAGACTACCTCCACATCGACGCCGCTCGACAAAGCCATCTCGGCCAGATGACCACACAGAGAAAAACCAGTAACATCGGTACAGGCGTGTGCGCCAAACTTGACCATTAACTGCGAAGCGGTTTTATTAAGTGTGGTCATCGACTCTGTTGCAACTTCGACACTTTTCTCATCGGCCCGGCCAATTTGTGAAGCAAATGCCACGATGCCCGTGCCTAACGGTTTGGTCAGAACAAGCACATCGCCCCGGCGTGCACCGGCGTTTGTTACTATCTTGTCCTTTTCTATCATTCCTGTTACAGCAAAGCCGGCTTTGATTTCGCTGTCGTTAATACTGTGGCCGCCAATAATTGCCACCCCCGCCTCTTTCATTTTGTCGATGCCGCCGCACAGAATTTCATTCATCGCTTTGTCGGGGACCTTGCGAGCAGGAAATCCAATCACCGACAGGGCAGTCATAGGTGTCCCCCCCATAGCGTAGATGTCACTTACTGAATTAGCGGCCGCCACCTGCCCGAACATATAAGGGTCATCAACCGAAGGCGTGAACACATCCACCGTCTGCACCAAGGCCTTTCCGTTGCCCATATCGTATATTCCGGCATCGTCCCCTGCAGGCACACCAACCAGTACGCGTGGGTCATCATAGGTCGGCAAGTTCTTTAGAACCTCTTTCAAAAACGCCTGGTCTATCTTTGAAGCACAGCCGGCTTTTTCCACAAGCTTTGTCAATTGCACCGGCCCTGCCGGCGCCTCAAGCCGCTCGCCTGCGCACAAACAGATGTCCTTTTCTTTAAAAACGTCACAGGGACAGGGTTGCTTAGGGTCACAAATGCAGTGTCCAAGTCGTATAGAACGCTGCATAACCCGTTTTCGTCTTTCCATACTTATCATCATAATACCCTCGACAATAATCAAGAAAACTTATTATATCCTTTGCATATCCTGAACACAAGCAAAGCGCCCCATCGTCTGTCATGGTTTTGCTCCGTTAAGCTGGTCAGAAGCTCGAATTGCCGCTCCCAATGCGCCGGTCAATTGTGGGTCAGGCGATACAGCCACGCTCTGTTCAAGAGCGGACTGTAACACAGTATCCATTCCTGAGATCATTGCCACGCCACCGGTCAAGATGATGGGCCGGTCAATGTTGCGGCCGGCCATTGTTATGACACGGGTGGCAATTGCCGCCTGAACTCCGGCAACAATATCTTCTCTTGCTTTGCCCGCAGCGAGCAGCCCAATAATCTCTGTCTCTGCAAACACGACGCACATACTACTTATTGCCGCCGGCTTTTTGCTTTTCGCAGCCATGTCACCAAGGGACTCAAGGCCCACTTCGAGACGCTCGGCAACAACTTCAAGAAAACGCCCGGTTCCTGCCGCGCAGCGGTCGTTCATAGCGAAATCACGCACTTTCCCATCCCTATCCAAGCGAAGAAGCTTGCTGTCCTGTCCGCCAATATCAATAACGGTCATAGCATCCGGCACAAGATGACGCACTCCCACAGCCTGGCAAGTAATTTCGGTTATAGTCGTATCAGCAATGCTAACTATATTTCTTCCATAACCTGTTGCCACAATTCTGGCGACATCTCCCCTGTTAATGTCATTGCCTTTCAGAAGTCCTTCGAAAAGTTCCAGGGCCAGCTTGTTCTGCTCAACGCCCTGGTCTATTACCCCTTTTGCTATAACAGCTCTGCTATCAGCATCTATCAGAACTATTTTTATTGTCCTTGAGCCGGCATCTATCCCTGCACAAATCATTTTTTCCTCCGTTCCTTTACGGTTTCTATTAGCGCTTCAAGCCGAGTACCCAGCGTCGGACGGATAGAATCCGTCACAGGTGGCACTTCAATCTCCAGTACGGGAACTTCGAGCCTGGACCGGACGACCTCACCAATGACTTCGCCCTCTAAAGCGCAGTGACTTGCTCCGGGGATGCGGGAGATTAAAACCGCCTCAGAACCGAACCTGCGAATATCGGCACATATTCGTTCCGCCCGGTCGACTGATGAACCTACCATAGGGTCGGCAAGCGCCATCCGGGCCAGAGCTTCAGCCGGCGGTAACTCTTCCGGAATTGTATCGAGTGCGTGACTAAAAAGATATTCGGTCCCGCATATTCTACCACCGCAGTCTTCGAGAAGATTCATCACCTGTAAATCCGCCACAGGGTTAACCCAAAAAATCCTGGCGGTATCATCGCCGAGAACGCCTCTTCCCGCCTGTACCCGGGTTTTCACCTCATCTATTAACTCTTTCAGTACACTAATCGTTTCGTCCCTGTCCGAACAAAAGTGTATCGCAAGCATCTCCGCAATAAGCATTTCAAGAGCCGGCAGCGGGCACACTTTAGCAGTGAATGTAACCTGTCGAAGCTCGGCGAGGTACCTGCGAACCTCGTTTGCTTTTTGAATTCCGGCTGACAGCTTTTTATCATCCAGGCGCTGTCCTGCTAATCGCTCCAGAGCAGTTCTGACCCGTTCCAGTTCTGATTTGACAAATTCAACCTGGCGTTTTGGGGCACAGAACCCGCCCGGTAGTCTCACCGCCGCTTCATCGACCTCCGGGAAACGGCGATGCGGAATTTCCCACCATAGTATAGGGTACCCAAGGCCGTTCAGTCGCTGGGCAATAGCGGAAAAGTCATCACAAGTTGCGCCAACGCTGCAGACCAATTGGTCCGGAATGGGAAAATGTGCGCCTGTGACGAAAGCTCCCAGCATCGCCCGAACCGGACAAAAGGACTCGTCTATGCCGAGTGAATCAGCGGTCTCTAATAAGCCGGCACTCAGTTCCATCACACACGGAATCCACCAGGCTCCATCGGGGTAAAAGGCCACCACGTTGTCCAATGAATATGCCATTACCGGCACAGTGCCCAAATCCTTCATAGTGCCGACGATTCTCTTACCCTCGGCCCGGGCATTATGCAGCCGGTCTTCCTCTGTAAGCAGAAAGTTCCACAACCTAAGCGATGCAACCGAATTGTCATAGCGAAGCTTCAAAAGCCGGCGGTCTCCATCCCCAACATGTCGGCCAAGTGGGCCACCATAGCCTGGCTCGCGCAAGCCCGCTCGTCGCAGCTGCTCATAGCGTTCATCCCATTCTTCCAGCGTAATTTGCCCTGGTGCATTGTTCATTGGAGCACCTCCAAAAACGCATGGATTCGCTGTGTCGTTCGTACTGTTAGAGCTTGCTCATCGCCGCTTACGTCTACATCGAGAACCGGCAGATTGGCCCACTGTTTTAACCGATGAAGCTCGGCGTGCCAGATGTCACACCATATATAGCGCCAGAAAATAATCCCACGAACTTCTCTGCAAGCAAGCTCACGCTTAAGCCAGTTATAAAGCTGGTTGTTCGGCCTGCGAAACGCATCCGGAATACTGCCAAAATATGCGTTAGAAAGCTCTATCAACGGCTCATCCCGGAGTCTCCGGCGGTCGAAGTGGGCGCACATTCCGCGTTCCCCAGTTTCAGCAGCATCTAACACGATGCGTCCCCCAGAGTTTTCGACCACGTCAAATATACCAAAGTCTTCTCTAAGTAATGGTCCGCCGATGATTGCCAAAGGTATGCCGCCTGTAAATGGTTTTTTCTCGTTGATGGTTGTTGTAATGCCGGATTTACCATCCCGGTTGAACTCTGCAATCAATTCAGAGTATTGGCTGGAAGTTAAATACCCTCTTGTTGCCAGCACGGATGTCCGGGCAGTGTCATATTCGAGCATCACTTTTGCCAGAGCACGACTCGATGGTGATTTGCCACCCAGCCGGACAAGGAATTCACCAAGCCGTCTCAGTTCATCAAGATAAAGCTTATGGGCAGCAACGCTTTGCCAGGTGCTCGGCACATTCATAAGAAAAGCAGGCAGCTCACACCGGCGCATAATTATGTCGAAAGCCCGGCGCATCTGGTCACAGACCGTGGTCACTACGACCCCTGAAGCCTGGGTGTTCATTATCACCTCATTGACGAAACGTCGCACGTAAGGACAAACGCCTTCCGTTCGGCCGACTGAGCTGGTCGAACCTGCTGCGCCCGGCATAATTCTGCTCGGGCGCAGCCCGTGGGCCGCAATCCATTCAGCAGGTACATATGGGCAGGTGTAGATAATTGTTTTCATCAGCTACCTTAGTTGGGTTCGCCGGCCCTTTGGCGGACTGTTTCGAATAATGCTTCGACCCTCAACGCAATACGTGCCGAATCGGACGGCGAGTAATCTGTTTCAATTCTAAGATATGGGATGCCAAGCTCTTTCCCGGCCAGCTGTTTGATAAGATACGATTCAACATCGTATGTCGTACAGGTCTGCCAGATAAGCTCTATAATGCACTGGGGTCGGTATTCAGCAGCCAGCTCACAAAGTAACTCCAGTCGACGGTCATTCTTCGTCATTACCGCGCATGGCAGGCGCAGATATCTTTCAGCCAAAGCAAGCATAGGGTCCGCAGCACTTTCGTCAACATCTTCCAGGATTGGTTTAAGCCCTGTGCAGTTATCCGCACATACTACCAGTCCTCCGTGAGACTCGACAATATCAAGTACCCGTTCGGCCCCGTGAACTATCGGCACGCCGGTCATCAACACCCGTACCCCAGAATTCTTCTGAGAATCAAGCTTTTTGGATTTGAAAAGCTTGATTCCTTCAGCGTATTGCTCAAGGTCGGCACTGATACCGGAGATGATGCTCTTAAACTCCAGCAACTGCCTGCCCGTCAGCGGCGGGACATCTGATTTCATTAGCTCGGCAAGTTCACGCCGCAACATCCTTTCGCGATTCATAATCCTGATAGCTTGTTTTATTTTCTCATCTGTAACATCGACGCCAAAATGATTTTCCAGCTTAGTTTTGAGCTTACGGAGCTCGCTTACCCAATGCACCATTGCGTCACTATCCGTAGGTTTTTGAGGCAGTTCCAACACATATATTGGCCGAATCCGGCCCATTAACTCATACATTTTCTTCTTGCCGTCACAAGTCGTCTCAGCCACAATCAAATCAGCCATTTCGAGAAACGGATTTGCCTTCTGAATATGGTAGCCGTACGTTGATTTAATCAGCGGACAAAGGTTGGCTGGCAAGTGCTCTTCCGCGACCGGGATCATTTCTGCTGAGCCGCCACACAGACACACAGGCAGAGCATCGGCAGCCATAATCAACTCCCGAGGCGTGTACTCACACATAATACCTACAATACGTTTACCCCTGGCTTTGGCCTCTGAGGCATACTCGTAACAGTTCTGTATCATTTTTCCAAACCAGGCTAAAGGCCCATTTTGTGGTGTCTTTTCTGCTAAGTTTTCCGGCGAGCACTGTGGCGGATTGCATGGGTCGTCCGTATTGATTTGCCTCTTTTTATCACCGTAACATTTTCCCATTTTATTCCTCAAATCTTAAAGCGTCTGGTTAATCTTTCTTGCGGGCGATAAACAAAGCCTGTGCAATCTTACCTGCATGTGCCAGCTCCTGCATAAAGGTCATTTCCGCAGCCATCGACTGCATTAACTCGCTGTCAAACCCGACAATCTTCAAGGCATCGTATGTCAGTTGCATATTGAGCATGTTTAGATACAGGTCCACATACGGCGTGAACCTGCCGGTATTTTCCGCCGCGACCACCTCACAGCCATTCATCTCAAGCAAATCCTTGTAACCCTGGATGTCCTCAATACTCGGAAACTTCATAAAAGTTAAGAATCGCTCTGCTTCGGCATCGGTAAGAACTGCATTTCCT
>JAUVYZ010000142.1 GCA_030602845.1 Phycisphaerae bacterium
AAGCAGGGTGAAATCATAGGGCTTAATACCGTATGTGTCCAGAGGCAGCAAGAACAGGCCCGCCAGGATATGAACGTTTTTCTTAATGCTTCAGCTTCAAATGTTGGTGTGGCTGAAGGGATACGCAACGCCCCCCTGCTGGGAAAGCCGGAATTCGTCAGCGAGAACGAACGCCGGCAGATGGCCCGGCTAAAGAAAGAGCTGGAAGTCTCTGAAAAGCAGCGAAAGGCACTGGAAGTACAGAAGGATTTCTTAGAGGTAAAGAAGCCGTTGATTGAAATTCACGGCAAAGAGGCCGAGGAACTGATACTCGAAAGTTATGAGAAAGCTGCTGAGGTGGATAAGATTTTGGGCGACCTTTCACGGGAAAGTGCCGCTCAAATCGAGCAGCAACAGAAACAGATTAGAGGGCAGTTGTCGGAATTGGCGGACAGCCGAATGCAGCGGCATTTCCAGGCAGGCATGGATGCGGCGGCGTATGCCGCACAAGCACTTCGTCCGCCCTCTAAAAAACCTGCGGGACCGCAAAGCCAGGTTGGTGGGAGGCTTGGAGCTGGTGGATATGAAGTACTGTTGCGGGGACGGCAGCCAACGGCGGCTGTACCTGAATCAAGGCCGGAAGGAGAAGCAGCCTCCGGTCTCGATATGGCCGGCATATCGGTAGCGGATCTGGAAGAAATACAACCTTATGTAGCTAAGGGTATCTATTCGTTGCCCGTGTCGCTGCCGGAGGGTGAGGTTCGGCTTGATTTTGCCCGACCGGCGGGTCAGGCCCGGCTTAGTCTCTGGGCCATACCGGTGAGCGCAATACACGGGCTTTATAGCGCTTTAGCGGTCATCGCCGCCCTGTTCATAGCACTGGGGGTTATAAAAATATGGCCCACCTCGTTTTGCTTCGCAAAAACAAAGCAGCGGAGGCCAATTTCAGTTAAACGTATCATCGTTTACGTTTTGCTGCTTGTGGTGATGACTCTTATAGTAGGCCTGTTAGGATTGCTTATCAGTCTTTTTATTGTCCTGCTATGTGAAGCCAAACGGGGTCTCTTCGTGGGTTTCCAAACGCAATGAAGGGTGTTTAGGGTACCCCTGACTAAGCGGTAAAAATCTCATCGGCCATTTCCTGGCCTACGTGGCTGGAATAATATTGCCTGACGACTTTTTGGCCCTGCCTCTGGAACTTGTCCATAGAGGAAAAAACCCCGATTTTCATAAGAAGCAGGATTGCAATACAGGCCGCTGCATTTGCTGCAGGGTGTGCATACTTGCCCCATCTTTCCAGCAGATTCGGTTCGGGCAGCATCGCTTTGAGCTTGCAGGCCTTCGGCGCCCGGCGGAGACCGTGTTTCAGTACGCCGATGGCCTGTGCATTTGCACGCATCAATAAATCAAGCTTGTGAGGTTGAGACTTCATAGCCGAAAGTGCAAGATTGACGCGACCTGCGGAGACAATTCGCCGGTGACATCTTGGACAATGCGCAATATGCTTTTGTACCCAGTCTGCATCGAAACCAAGTCGACTGCTTATGGTTTTGTATAGCCAGGCCCTGATTTCTCTGCATTTGTTATTTGTGTTTTTGTTTTTCATCGTCTTTCTGCTCTTTCCTTATTATTCATCCATACAGCTAATAATTGTATTGCTTTGCACCTGTAAACCCTCGCGGTCGCTGATGATATACAAAGTATCCTGCCTATTTGAGCGTAAGACAGCTCCGCCAGGTCACGTAACGTTATGACGTTCCTTAGATGTTCGGGCAGTTGGGATATACAGCACCTTAAAGTTTCCTGCAGGTATTTGGAATCAAGCTCATCTGCAGGCGAGCTTATATTCTTGTTGGTAGAAACGGTTGTGGACAACCTCTTTCTTTCAGCGGCCCTACGTCTTAACATTGAGATGGCCGCGTTGCTTGCCGAACGGAAAATATACGCTTTAATATGTTCCGGCTTGCCTCTGTCCTCGTAATGGGCGAGCCGCAGAAACGTATTCTGGTAGGCATCACAAACATCCTGTTCATTCCCCAGTATCCGCCAGAGCATAGTAACCAGCTCCTGCCCGTGGCTTTGCATCGCAGACAGCACCCACCGCTGGCTTTCATCCACAGTTTTAGGGACGGCAAAATCCCAAATCTGACCGTAACTGATGGCCTTACCAGACATAAAAGCCCGTTTCGATTGTTTGTATATCGTTCTACATTTTAAGACGCAGCGCCTATCACTATGTTAACAAAAAATTTCCCGATAATGGGGAAAAAACTTTGTTTTTTTAGATAACGTTTTGGGGTGATTTTGCGTCTTATTTTTGTCAGAAGCGTTCTAAACGTGGAATCCGCCGAAAGCGAGCCATAAAATATGCGTGTAAGTAATTCCAAAAAAAGCACTTACGACGAAAAAACAAATGCCCGGGGTGTGGTCTCTCTGGTGGACGATTTGCTCAAAAAAGCCGTGAAATCCTGTGCAAGCGATGTCCATTTCGAACCTACCGGCTCTGAATTAGTCGTAAAATTTCGCCTCGACGGCGTATTGGGCACCGCTGAAAAACTACCAAAGTCCTTATCTGATAATGTAATTGCACGGCTGAAGGTACTTGGCGGGCTTCTGACCTACCGTAACGATATACCCCAGGAAGGCCGAATTGAAATCAGCAAGACCCAGGATGATGGGGTTATTGACCAGCGGCTCGCTGTTTTTCCAACAATACACGGCCAGCGAGCGGTCGTGCGGTTATTCTATAAAAATAGGGAGCTTATAGAGCTGGAGCAGTTGGGCTTTTCAAAGGATATATACACGGCGTTGAAAAAAATCGCCGCTAAAAACCAGGGCGTTTTACTGCTTACCGGCCCGGCCGGCAGCGGAAAAAGTACCACGCTTGCCGCACTTTTGCGGCACATTCTAAAATGCTTTCCGGGCAAAAGCATTGTAACTTTCGAAGACCCCGTCGAAATCAGAATCGAAGGCATTACACAAACCCAGATTACACCGCACGGCCAGATGACGTTTCCTACGGCCTTGCGGTCGCTGCTAAGACAGGACCCCCAGGTTTTGATGATTGGAGAAATACGGGATGCCGAGACCGCCAAAATCGCTATCGAGGCAGGACTGACCGGACATTTGCTAATGAGTACAATGCACAGCGGCACGCCTGCAGGGGCACTTTTGCGCCTGTTAGAGATGGGCATTGAGCCTTACCAGGTAACGTCAAGCGTCTCAGCAGTGCTGAACCAACGGCTTATCAGAAAACTTTGCAGGAAGTGCAAGAGAAAAATTAAGTCCCCCAAAGCCGGATTTGCCGGATTTGAAGCGGCAGGATGTAACGACTGTTTTAACACCGGCTTCAAAGGCAGGGTGCTGATAGCGGAAATGGTCCAATTGGATGGCCGGCTGCGAAAAGCCATTTTAGCAAAATCTGATTTAGACCAGCTTGAAGCCATCCTGAAAAGCAAAGGCCATACAAATATGCTCCAGGACGGCCGGCGCCTGGTCAATGATGCTATCACAACACAGGAGGAGCTGAATAAAGTCTGTGGAATAGTTTCAGATGACTCTTAACCTGACGGGGCAATTGTATTTCTATGTAGAAGAACAATTTCATTAAAAACGTGGGCAAGGAACATAAAATGGCGACATTTGAATATAACGCATTAACATCAGCAGGCCGGCTGATGAAAGGCACAATTGAAGCCGGGTCCCGCAAAGAAGTGGGCGAGCTGCTCAACCAGATGCAGCTTACCGTAAATTCAATTGAAAAGGCCAAACCCGGAAAGCCCAAAACGGCCGTCGGCAGAAGCGAGTTTATGCTTTTCAATCAGCAGCTTGCCTCAATAACAAAGGCCGGAATCCCCCTGGAAAGAGGTTTGCGAGAGCTTGCCGCCGATGTCGGTTCGAAGTCGATGCGCAAACTCATTGATGCTATTGCCGGCGAGCTTGAAGCGGGTGTGAGCATTGAGCAGGCCTTTGAAAAAAGACAAAAAGCTTTTCCACCTCTGTATGGCCGAATATTAAAAGCCGGGGTCGAAACCGGAAGATTGAGCGAGATGCTCACAAGTCTGAACAGACACCTTGAGATGGCCAATCAAACCAGGAGGATAATTTTTGAGGCGATGAGTTATCCTGCGGTCATCCTGACTCTGGCTGCGGTCGTTTTAACAGGTGTATTCTTGATGATAATCCCTCAGTACGAGACGGTAATTACGGAAATGAGAGAGGGTGCACAGTTGCCGGCTCTAACCACATTATTTTTTAGTGTGGCGAAAAACGTGGTGCCTTTTTGGATAGTGGTGGGCGCTCTTGTTGCAGTGATACTTTTAATACTTGCGATGCTTTCGTCCTTACCGGCAGGACGCAGGTTCAAAGAATCGCTGTTCTTGAAATTGCCGGTTATGGGCAGACTTTACCACAGCAGCGTGCTCAGCAAAATGGCCGAAGCAATGGCGATGATGGTTGCGGCCGGCTGCGATATGCCCGCGTGTCTCAGATTAAGTTCAGGCGCAGCGGGAAGTGAAAAGCTCCTCCTCGAAAGCGATAACCTTGCCCGCCACGTCGAGCAGGGAGCGAATATTTTAGAAGCGGGGCAGTTTTGCACCTTCCTACCGCACCTGTTCTTGTATTCGATTCAGCTTGGCACGCAGCGCAACGAGCTGCAGGACAATCTTTACATGCTCGGACAGATGTACGCTGAGCAGGCACGATGCGGCCAGGCAAGATTACAGGCGATTTTGTTGCCTGTTATGCTGATTATGGTGGGAGGAATTGTGGCAATGGCTGTCCTTTCGATGTTTTTGCCTATGATACAAATTATCACGACTTTGAGTGGATGATGATTGGTTAGGATATGCTTATAGTTATAGCAATATTGCTGTTGGCTCTTTTTGTATTCCTGGGGCTTAAAAAGCCGGGTATCGCCCTGATTACATCGCCGTTTGTGAGCTTTTTACTTTTTTGTATTTCTGGCGAAGCCGATTCCGTTGCTGCTATGGCAATTGCACCAATTATCTTCTTTGCTACACTGATAGCTGTGCTGATGTCAAAACGTGAACCTGATTCTGAACAATGGCCTCAGATAGCAGCAAAATGGATACTCATAAGTTTAGCTCTTCTGATCTCATCAGTGGTGGCCTCTGTTTTTTTTGGGTACTTGGGCTCCTTGGGATTGTTGCTTGTTGTTTTGTTTGCAGTAACGGTTATAAGCTATGGTTTAACACCCCGTCACGCAACTGCTGCATACGTTATCTCGACGATTGGTTCGAGTATGCGGCAGAATCTGCCGTTACCTATGGCCCTCGAATCAGCGGCAAGCGGACGAGCAGACAGCCGCGCAAGAATCCTGCAAAGAATAAAAAAATGGCTGGTCCAGGGCTACTCATTGAGCGAGTCTATCAAACGGGGCTATCCGAAATGTCCCGGTTATGCGGCGGCAATGATAGCTGCCGCCGAGCGCATTGACCAGCTTCCACTTGCAATCAAAAGCATCGAAGCGGATATAGTCGCTAGGGCCGATGAAAGCAAGAAGCTCAGACCGGTCCACCCCTTTTATCCGGTAATACTAATAATCTTTATGTTTTTCATAGTACTGGCATTAATGACATTTGTTATTCCGCAGTTTACCAACGTGTTAGAAGAAATGACTGAGGGGGCAAAACTTCCGGCTCCTACTCGATTGTTAAGCCGGTTCGCAAATTTTATTGCGTATGAATACGGGTGGTTAATTGCGTTAGCGTTGGCACTCATAGGTCTTGCGGCGGCGGCTGTTTCGATTTCCATCAGGTTTAAACCTCGTCGGGCGCAGAAACCTTATCTGATTTCGAGAATTGGTGATTTTATTAAATGGCATCTGCCCATCCTGCACTGGTTTGAGAAAAATTATTCGATGGTGCAAATGGTAGAGCTGCTGCGGCTGTCACTTAATGCCGGCTGTACGGTCAATGACGC
>JAUVYZ010000100.1 GCA_030602845.1 Phycisphaerae bacterium
AAGAACCGGCAGCAAAAACGATAATGCTGTTTTTAAGTTATTCATTTGAGTTACCTGAAGTTGAAGTTTCTTTTAATTGGAGTTTTGGCTGATTTACTGATACCGCCCCTAAGCTTTCTTTTTGATTTTGGCCTGATTTTGCCTTAACTTCTCCGCCGAGAATTTTAAGTATCTTGAGCAGTGTTTCCAGCTGGGTTTTTTCGGCATCCCACATCTCGTCACGGAAACCGAGGATATCGGTTTTCCAGTTGTTTAGTTCGATGCGCATCTCAATCAGAAGATCATTTGCTTCAGTTAATTCTTTTTGTGTTTGGTTTAATTCAGCCTGGCAGGAGGTGAGCTGGGTTTTTAAGCGGTGGTTCTCGGCGATAAGGTCCCTGTTTTTTTGCTGGAGCACAACCGCCTCTTCGAAAAGTTTGGCGTATTTTTCCGACAATTCTATCGCGGACTCTACGGCGGTTGGGCCTTGTGGAGCGGATTCCCGGAATCTTTTCGCAACCCCGATTCCATCGGAACTCTGCTGTCTTTCGGCAGGGTCGGGCGGGAAAATAATCTTCACCGGTCCTTCAGCGAGTTGGCAGCTCAATAGCAGAGACATTAGCACTGGCGGAATCAGAAAAGCCATGATTTTTTTGTTAGTTTGCATTTTCATTTTCTCCAATTATTTTTGTTTGGTCAGGTTCCTGGTTAAGGTCCTCAGGGGCACCGTTTTGCGTTTGGGGATCCTCTGTTTTTTGGTCAGATTCCTGGTCAGGGTTCTCAGATGCACCGTTTTGCGTTTGGGGATCCTCAGCAGGAGATTTAGCGGCAGTATATTCGCATCTTACATAGGTTTTTGTGCCGCAGGAGCAGGTTATTTCTATAACAGCAAATTCGGGCTGGTTTTCCACAATACTGACCTGCGGCGTGGCCGAGGCCACATCTTTTCCTTTTGCCGAGCCTGGAACAACCTCTCCCGTATCAAGCTGGAATCGGTCTCCGAGTTTGACGTTGTTACGCTTTAAGATGTGTCCTGCTGCTTTTGCCATTTATTATCCTAACCTGTCGTACTTTTTTGCACGGTAAGAATTACGAGGTCAAGCACAATAATCAATACTATTCTGGTCACTTTCGTTTTCAGTAAGTTCGTTGCCGGGGCCCTCCTGGTCAACTGACTCGTTTAGTTCTTCTTCCGGTTCTTTCTTGTTTTGCTTGTTCAGGTTCTGCTTGCGTTTTCTCTCTTCGCGGCGTCTTGTAGGAGTCAGGCCTTCAATATTTTGCAGGCCTTCCGTCGGCTTTATTATATGGTAATCATTATCTGCCATCTTTCCATTGCCTCAATTTTACGGACAAGTTAAATAGAGCACTTGCGTGCAGTTGGCTGACACGCGGCTCAGTAATTTTGAAAATCTCGGCTATCTGCTTCATCGTTAGTTGCTGCTGATAATAAAGCAAAATAATCTGTCGCTGCCTATCGTTCAACTGCTGGATGGCTTCGGTTAGTTTATCTATAAGCTCATCTTGCTCGAGTTGCTGCACAGGAGTGCTTGTCTTGACTGCCGCCAGTAGATTGCCCAGTGCAGGCGAATCCTCTCCTCCGAAGCCATCGATTGAGACGAAATGCTGCGCGCGGGCATTTTCGAATGTTTGATAAAGCTTATCAACAGTTATCCCAAGTTTTTCGGCCAACTCGGCATCATTGGGGGCGGTGCCTGTCTGCTTGGTGATTTCCAGACTGAGCTGGAGGGCCTTATGAATCTGCCTGCTGATATTTGCAGGGACAAAAGACCAGCCTCTCAGTTCATCGAGAATAGCTCCTCTGATTCTGATATAGGCATAGGTTTTGAACTCGGCCTGGTGAGACGGGTCGTAATTGCGAACAGCCTTAACCAGCCCAACGGTTCCTGCGGAGACCAAATCTTCATATGATAACGGAGGCTTCAGATATGTTACTACACGTTGAACTATTTTGTGAACCATAGGGAGAAACTGGGCTATCTGCTCATCCTCGGGTCCGCCCTGGGCGGATCTTTTTTGACCGGAGTATGCACGCCGGGCAACGGTCTTTAGATGCTTTTGGCCATTGGATGTTTTATATGCAACATTATTTGCATCTAACGGAGGGGGCTGACGTTCAGAAATATTTTTAGTCTGTGTCGCCACTGTCTTTTTCCTTTCGCTGCTTCATCTGGTCTGTAATCATCGCGTTCATCAAAATAACATTAATTGCTTTTACAGCCAAAGCTGCTGCTATATAGGCACACACAGCCCCCGCCAGGGCCCTCTTACAACAGGTAAACGGCGGAAGACCACTAAGCCAGCCGATGATAGCTACGCCGAAAAAACATATCACAGCAATACTTACCGCGATTGACCGAACGTTTAACGGCATAATTAACTGTTCCTTTCTATCATTTAAGTTTTAAGTTTTAAAGTTCCGCAATTTTTAGTTTTACGCTTTTCACTTTTAGTTTTCTATGGAGCCCCGATGAGTTCCGGTTCTTTGGGCGCTGCCTCTTGAGTTTGCTGGACGGATATGGTTTCTGTTGGTTCTACTTCGGTTCCAAGCACTATTTCGTCATAGGCGATGACCGGCAACAGTGGCACTGTCCTCGATAGCATTACTGCCAGAGGCGCCCGTAATCTCGAATCGCACAGCAAAACTACCTTGTCCTTACCTCTGTCCATTGCTGCTTTCCAGGCTTGTGCGACTTTTCTGCTTATATCCATTGCCATCTCGGTGGGCAAAGCCAGGTTTATTGCTTCTGCTTCCTGTCGCAAAGTTGAGGTCATTTGATGTTCGAGTACGGGTTCCAGCGTTATGGCCGAAATTTTACCGGCCTCGTCTTTGTACTGCTCGGTAATGGTTCTGCTTAAAGATTTTCGAACCATCTCGGTTAAAATAGCAGTGTTTTTTGTTTTTGAAGCGTGTTCGGCCAGCGATTCAAGTATGGCAGTTAATTCACGAATTGGTATCCCATTCTTCAGGAGGTTTTTAAGCACGCGCTGGAGCAATCCAATGGGTACTGCTCCATCTGCGGTAACAACTTCTCCGACCAATGACGGTTGAGTTTGGCGAAGCCGGTCAACGAGAAGTTGAACATCTTCGCGGGTCAATAATTCGTCGGCGTGTTTTTTTAGCGTTTCAGACAGGTGCGTAATGAAGACGGATTCCGGGTCGATTACGGTATATCCGTTTAATTCGGCTTTTTCCTTATTGGCTGGTGAAATCCACAGAGCGGGCAAGCCATAAACAGGTTCAGTAGTTTCTATGCCCTCTACTTTGGTTTGGACGGCACCGGAATCCATAGCGAGGAACATATCAGGCTCTAACCGCCCCTTTGCTATCGGCAGGTCAGCGAGCCTAATCTCGTAAGCAGTCGGCTCGAGATTAATATTATCCCGCAGGCGAATCAGGGGCATAACGATGCCGAGTTGCTGGGCGAATTTTCTCCGCAGCGCGCCGATGCGATCGAAGATGGTACTGTGTTTCCGTGGGTCCACCATACTAATCAATCTCACGCCGACATTTACAGAGACCCTGTCGATATCCAGCAGTTCTTCAACCGGTTGTTTTTCCCCCTTTACCTGCTGCGGGAGGGTTTCGGACTTTTTCTTACGGCCCTTTTCAGATTGGGCCACAACTCGTCCCATCAGGACGGTGCCGGTAGCCAACAAGAGAAACGGTATTTTAGGCAGGCCGGGCACCAACGCCATCGCAGCGATGATGCAAGCAGCCATCATCAGCGGCTGGCTGGTCTTAAGAAACTGCCTTGACAAATCCTGGCCGACAGTGTTGCGTGACGAGATTTTAGTTACTAAAAAGCCCGAACTTATGGAGATTATCATCGAGGGTATCTGGCTGACAAGTCCATCGCCGATTGAAAGAATCGAATAGGTTTTTATGGCACCGCCAATTGCCATACCTCGTGTATAACCCATAGCTATGCCGCCGATGATGTTAATGGCGGTGATTATAATTCCTGCCTTGGCATCTCCGCGAATGAATTTGCTGGCACCATCCATTGCGCCGTAGAACTCGCTTTCCTTGACAATTTTTGCTCTGCGTTCATTGGCCTGTGCCTCGGTAATAATCCCGGCGTTAAGGTCTGCGTCAATTGCCATTTGCTTGCCGGGCATAGCATCAAGGGTGAAGCGGGCAGAAACTTCGGCTATTCGTTCGGCACCTTTTGTAATTACTATAAATTGTATAACGACAAGGATTAAGAAAATCACCAGTCCGACGACGAAACTGCCGCCGGCAACGAAACCACCGAAGGCCTGGATAATTTTCCCAGCGCTGCCCTGCAGGAGTATCAATCTGGTTGTGGCCACTTTAAGCGAGTGGCGAAACATCGTTACGAAATGAAGCAAGGAAGGGAACGTAGATAATTCGAGGGGCTCTTTTGAGGATAAGGTGATTATTAAAACGGCCAGCGCCAATGATATACTGCAAGCCAGGAGCATATCCAATAATACCGTGGGCAGAGGGATTAAAAGGGTGGCAAGAACCACCACCAGGCCCACAACCAAAATAATATTGCTGTGGGAAGCCAGAGGTGTATTGGGCAGATCCCCATTTGCTGATTTCGACGAATGAGGTCCCAGTGATTCCGGCGAATTTAATCTATCAGAGACTACCATTATAATTTTTTTCTAAAGCAGCGGGAACGCTGTGATACTAATTTAGGGCTCAGTCGGATTTGCAGCAGAGTCACCAAGGCCGAGAATCTGTTTTATTCTAACTGCGAACCTGTCCTCTACCACGACCACATTTCCGGTAGCAAACTTAGTGTCCCTCAGGTATAAGTCTACCGGAGCGTCAATAGGTTTATCGAGTCTCAAGACTGAGCCGGGTCCAAGCTGTAAAAGCTGCCGGACTGGTATCTCTGTTTGGCCAATAGAAACCGTAACAAGTATGCTCGTGTTCAGTAAGATTTCGATACCACCGCCGGTGCCTGTGTCCTCGCCCGGAACAGCTTCGGAAAATTCGACGGGTTGTGCCTGCGTTTTTGACTCCGCTTTGTTTTCCGATGCCTCGGGATTTTCCTGGTTCTGGTTTTCTTCTACGGCTTCAGCTGTTTCTGCCATATTTTTTTCCTTTCGTATTGGGTTTAGCCTGCAAAGTGCGCATCGATTGACAATTGACACTTATAATCTGTCATGCTATTTTCTCTCCACTGATCCTTTCTGTAATTACCACGGCGTACCTGCCGGCTGATTTTGCAGGCCGACCGCGAAAAGCCATCTGGTCGTTGACCATCAAATCAACCGGCTCATCGATTGCTTTATCGAGCAACAATATGTCATCAACCTGGAGACTCATCATCTCGTCAAAAGTAAGCACTGTAGAAGCCAGTTGAGCAGTAGCAGAAACCGGCATTTGCTGCAAATGGTTAAGGATTGCTTTTGAAATATCCTCGGCTGAGAATTTATCGGTAACTTGTGCGGCTCTTCCTACAACGGGTTCCAGATCGTTACAGAGTATCAAAAGGTAAGCTTCGGTATCCTCTGAGTCGCTTTTCTTGACGCTGAAAGTAATCTTGCAGAGTTCTTCTGTGCCTTTCAGTTCGAGAGGTAACAATCTTCTGACAATGTTTTTGGCCGGCTGGAAATCACAGTTGCTATGAGAGTCGGAAAGCGCCTCGACAATGGCAGAGCCGATGTCTAATAAAAGCGATTCTTCCAATTGTGATAAATCGCTTCTCGAATCTTCTTTGGATTCAGTGTCCCCAAGCAATTGTGTTGCCCAGATAAATGCAGTTTTAAGAGGTATGCTGATGAGTCCACATGGATGTGTCTCGTCGGTGCCGAAAGCGAGGTAATAATCATTCTGTTTGTTCTCAAAGACCTGGTCAAGAAGTTCATTGGCAAAGTGCTGTGCGGTCGAGACAATTGTTACATTGAAATCGCCGTGACATAAAGTGGCAAATTTCCGAGCAATCGTTTTGGCTGTTTTTTTTGTGAAATCGTCAAGCATGTGGAGTTGGCTGTGAGTAAAACAGTGAGGCTGGTGCCAGTTGTATTCGGCGGCCTCTATTTGTGTAGTATCCTCCATTATTGGCCCGGAACCGAGAGCCGCAAGGATCTGTTGGATCTTTTTTCTGCTCAAGTTGTTATTACGTGCGTTACTCATTGTATGGCGAATTCCTTAAAAAGAATGTGCTTGATTTGAGGCCTGGCATCGGGGAAAAGCCTTTCGTTGAAAGCATCGAGTATTTGCGATTGAATACGCCTGAGGTTCCTATCACCTCTGATATCTTCGAGGGTCAGGCTCGCAAGATAAATAGTAAGCCAATTTGTCAGAACGGGTTTTTTCTCCTCAAGAAAAGCGATGCCTTTCTCCTGGTCCACCTCGGCGCTGATTTCCAGCGTTATCGCCGCTCGAACATAGCGTGTTATGCCAGGTACATCAAGATTTGCCACAACGGGCTCTAACTCATAATACCAGGTCTTTTGAGAGCCCACCGCCATTAAATCGGGGGCGTCCACTTTCAGGTTCTCTGCCTGGGTTGGTTTGGTCTGTTGAGAAGGTTCGGGTGTTTGGGGCGCGCTGGAACCGGCAAATAATCGACCGAGTCCAAGGCCGGCACCGGCGCAAAGAACTGCTACAACAGCCATTATTATCCACGGCAGGAACTCCGACAGTCTTGCCGGACTTGAGGGCTTTTCATCGGTTGATTCAGCCTTTGTATCTTCCTGCTTTTCCTTGTTTTTCGTATCATCTGCATCTGCCATTTTTGTCTTTTGCCTTTTGCCTTAATTATTTATTTGGTATAAAACAATAGTTGTCAGGCTGACTGCAAGCACCCTTCCTGACGATATCGGCGTATCTTATCTCGCAACGTTCGGTCACTGATGCCTAATACCTTTGCAGCTTTCGTCTGATTACCCGCTGTCTGTCGTAAAGTATCAAGAATCGCCCGTTGTTCTATCTGCACAAGCGGTACTCCCCCCAGTTCGGAAATCGACGATTGACAGTTGCCACTTGACAATTTATTTTCCTGCGGGAGTGGTTGTAGTTCGTCAGAGAGCCACGAGACGTCAGCTAACGAGAGGCTTTCGCCAATTCCTAAAATCAGGGATGTCCGCACAACGTTTCGTAATTGCCGGATGTT
>JAUVYZ010000091.1 GCA_030602845.1 Phycisphaerae bacterium
ACTTAAGGCTTCTTGGCTTTTGTCGCTTAGCTTTGGTAGCGATTTCTCCAAGGCGGCAACTCTTTCACGCACCGATGCAAGCGTTGTTCCAAACCCACGAAGCTGTCGCTCCAGAGTGCGCCGGCGCAGAATATCTGCGTACAGCAATTTTAGTTCGTCACGAGTATGTGCAATCTCGGCTTGCACATTCTCAAGTTTTTCTTGGATAGGTTGTTCTATAAACCGCTGAAGTTCAGCAGTCCGAATGCTTACCGATGATAACTGCTTCTGGCTATAAGCCCGTATTGACAGAAGGCCTCGTATGTACTCGCCCGTTACAGGGGCAGGGTCTCCACTACCCACTTGGAGTGTAAGTTCGTTGGTTCGCGAATCGCAACGCACCACATGCGACACACCATCTATGCTCCAATGAACAGTTACCACGCCACCAATACTAACCAATGTGTCCTGTATAAGTCTGCGTTTATGGGCAACTCCGTCAGCCAGCTCAATATCAGAAGCCGTGCCGATGGGTTGATCCTGCATCGCCCATCTCAGATACTCCATCAGAGTCGACTTTCCAGTCCCGCGGCCACCTATAAAGGCGTTGAATTGCGGATTAAATTCAAAATCCACATGGCCCATAAATGTACTGTCTGAGACTTCAATTCGGTAAATGTACTTCGTTGGTATTGTTGGAGACACCTGCGAAATGCGAGACTCCTTGGCCAGACAAGCTTGTCGTAAAGCTTCCGCTGTTGGTTGTGCAAATTTGACCCATGTATTTCTCTTACCTAAATCAGCAAAATCTTCACGTCTTGAATCGGTCGTCTGGAATACTCCTATTGATTTTTCCCCCCAGATTGGATCTATCCCTTTTACAATATTTTTGTTCTTATGAGCCAGTTCTTCCCAATCCTTTTCTATATATCCCCCGACACATGGCATTGACTTGTACTTATCTTGAAAACTTCTTCTTAATAATGTTTTGTGGCCATCATTACAAACATGTGGCAATATTATAAATCTATCTTTCAAGATTGAGTTTTCATCAATCTTGTTTTGTAAATCTTGAAGTGAATGAAATGGTAAAGGCTGTGGGTGCGGACATTTTTTTTCGTCCTCTTTATAAAGATGTTCTAAATTCAATAATTGAATTAATGCGAATTGTATAGACTTCTCTGAATCTGCATCTAACAATATAATTGCTTGGCATGGAACCTGTAAAGTTACTTCTAAACCAGGAAAAATAATAGGCCTTTGTTTTTTTGGATCTACACCTGTTGACAAATCTCCATCTTGTGCTGCCAACTGAAAATATTCAATAAAACAAATATCATGATGCTCTGTTATTCCAACAGATTGAATGTCTAATTCTCGACATTTTTCAACAAATCTCTTTGCAAACTCTAATCTATCCTCTGCTGTTACTGGTTCACAACCAGTCCAGCTAGGGTCTCTTGGCGTGTGGATCTGAAAATCTGTTTTATAAAAATGAGCTCCTTTATCCATATTTACCTCTTAAATCGCACATTGGTCATTACCAAAATCATATTCCACCTCTTCTACCCCAAAATCCAACAAAAAAAACCTCAATTCCCGCCAAAGCATTTTAGTGCGCAAGTGCGTAAGAGCACAAGAGCACAAGCAATAAGGGCACAAGGCGAATTTAGTTTTTTCGAGGAAGCTTGAGCTGACAGGTGCTGTTATCATTAAGGGGGTAAACCCCATTAGAAAGTAAACAAGGCTTATACGCCTTACTTCTCACGGGGTAAAGATACCAGAAAGGCAGGGGGAAGTCAAAGGGAAAAGGGAAAAGGGAACAAGGAATATCGAATATCGAATCCGAATGTCCAATGTCGAAGTGCAGATGCGCGTGAATGACAACCCCCGACAGTGCCGGGGGCTAACAGTTAAAGTGGTGCGAAATGCTACTGACGATTGAAAAAGAAACCAAATAGTCAATAGCCAATTCAAAGGTGATTTAATAAAAAAACCCCTGCTTTTTGAGGAGGAGGAGAGAGGGGAGAAAGCGAATAAAGCAGGGGTATGAAACAAAAAAAGTACAGAGATTATAGCCGTTTTCCTGGTGGGGTCAAGAAAAAAATGCCATATATAGCAAAAAAAATATGCAAAAAACCCCTGGAAGTACCGTTAGAAGGCCGCAGAAACGCACAGAACGGCCTTTAAGGCGTTTAAGGAAAAAGGCAATAACCTCTTATGTGAGGTGGTTTTATAAAAAACCCCTGCTTAGCGGAGGGAGGAGAAAGAGGAGAAAAGCAGGGGTTACAGAAAAATGAAAAAGCTACCCCTATTATAGCGGTTTTGCCGGTAAGGTCAAGGAAAAATGCCCTGCATAGCCAAAAAATATTGAGGATTACCTAAGAGCCTATCCAAATAACCCGCCCTATTGCCCCCGACAGACAAGCAAGTGAGCTAACATCGGGGGTAAACTCGGGACTGGCTGCAAAGCCCAATGCCTGCGTTGTCGGCCAAAAACGTTCTCAACGTGGAGAAAACGCACCTGCGAGCATTTTTGGCCTGCCGCCTTGGCCTCGAACTCCGCCATAGGCGGACAAGTTTTCGCTCGGCCTCATAACGACCCGGTTATTCGGATAAGCTCTAAATATGGGCGGCATCCGGGCGGCATCCGCTTCACACCCTAATAAACGCCTTCTTCCGGTACATCCACCACAGTATCAGCCATATCACCGCAAGCCCTGCCGCCGCGTGAATAAAGGTGTCCCAGCTTCCGCACCACTTGTCCAGCCCGCCGACGAAAATGCTGCCGATTCGGCGAAAATCAAACAGCCGGGTCGCCATATATACCGCAATCGCGTTCATCCCGATTACCACAAAGCCAAACGCCCATTTCTTAAAACCCCATACATCTATAACCAGATAGAACAACGCTAACAGCAGGCAGCACAGCCCTGCTGAAAAAAGCACAAACGAGCTTGTCCACAGGTGCTTGATGATTGGAAACCAAATATCCCATATCAAAGCCAGCACCAGAGAAGCAACCCCCACGGCTAAAAGCCATAAGACCTTTGACTTCGGACGTTTTTCCGAACGCAACAAGTGCCCTGCCATCGCCCCAAGCATTACCGTGCAGCCAAACGTCATACCGCTCAAAATCCAGGTATAAGAGGTGCCATCCTGGAACCGGCCCAGAATCAGCTTATCCAGATAAATTGCCAGATTCCCATCCGGCGTCAATACGCCCGCCCCATAACCCGGCACCGGCACAAGCATCATCAAGGCCCAGAACAACAGCAGCAGAGCCGCCGTCGTTACTACCTGCCATACAATCCGCATATTCAGTATCACTATCGCCGCAATAAGGTAACCCGCTGCAATCGCCTGCAAAGTGTTAGAATAAATATGCAGCTTTGACAAATCGTACGCCAGCAGGTGTCCTTGCGCAACCATCCCCAAGCTACGGTTGAGGCTGCCACCCGTCAGTAAGTGAATTCGTGCTACGGCAAGTGGTCTCTTGAGATACTTAGTTTACGTAATTTATCGACATTGCCTTCTATCAATGCTTTCTTTTTCTTTCTGCTCCAACGCTTTATCTGTCTTTCCCTCTCTTGGGCTTGGACTCTGCTACTAAATTTCTCTGTGTAAAGGAGTTTCTGAGGTTTATTATGCTTTGTGTAATGCCCACCTTTACCCTGAAGATGCTCCGTAAATCGTCTTTCGAGGTTCGTTGTGATGCCGGTGTAGAAGCGGGCGTTGCGAGTTCCGGCTATGTATAGATGCCACATAATGGATTGACCCTGAATTTATTCCGGTGCAGACCCTTCGACAATGCTCAGGACACACCCTTCGACGCGAGTTGAGCTACCGCTCAACTCTTGCTCAGGGTGATTCAGCTCAGTAAAAACTGAGTTGAATCACTGCCCGGGACTGGAGTCGAACCAGCACGACCAAAAGGTCACTAGCCCCTCAAGCTAGCGCGTCTGCCTATTCCGCCACCCGGGCCTTTTAATTGATTATTGATTCCGTCAAACAACGCCGGATTTCCGCTACGCTACAATATTGATTATTGATTGTCAATTATCAATCCACAGATTGGAAAAATGGGCATATCGCGGCTTATTACGGTGCTTCTTAGCAGAAATAACAGTAAAAAAGGGCAAATTAAGCAAATTTGCCGCCCCAAAAAAAATTAGGATTTTTTCAATATTTTCCGAATTTTTCTTGACTTTGCTGCTGAATGTGCTAATATTTGTAATTATGGCAAAGAAACTGCTTTCAACATCCTGTCCTTCCTGCGGCCTGCCAATGCAGACGGCAGCGATGGCCTGTGCATCCTGCGGGGTCAAAATTGAAGGCAATTTCAGCGAGAGCTTCTTCGATAAACTCGCGCCGGAAGACCAAAACTTCCTCGAACAATATCTTTTAGCTGGATTCAGCATCAAAACTCTGGAGCAGACCGGTTCGCTTGGATATGCGGCGATACGCTCCAGGTTGGACAGGTTGATTGCGAACTACAAGGCAGTGAAGAAAATGGATGCTCAAAAAAAGGCGGTTCTGGAGCAACTGCGAACAGAAGAAATCAGTGTTGCCGAGGCAAAAGAGAAACTCGAAAAACTTTCAGGAGATTAAAAAATGGAAAATGTATCAAATGTATCATCAGAAGAGGAACTGCTGCAGCTTCGCAACGAAGGCAAGATAAGTGAAGATGAGTATGGTGAGCTGCTTGAGACGCTGCGAAAAACCGCCAAGTTCGACGTTGGGCAAGAGCTGCAGGATAAATCCCAGCCGGTTCGAACATCCGGCCTGGCAATCGCATCTCTGGTGTTTTCTCTGGTTGGCCCAATCGGCTGCATACCTGCCGTAATCTGCGGGCACATAGCTCTGGGAAAAATGAAAAAGGAACCGACACTTCAAGGTCGAGGCTTAGCCTTGGCGGGATTGATTATCGGATATGTCGTTCTCGGCCTTTTCACACTTCCGACCATGTATTGGTGCTTGTCCAACAGGCCGGTTGAGCAGGATAAAATGATACGGCCAATGACACGGCCGCCAATTGAAGGATTCGAGCTGAAGCGGTATCCTCTTGACAATATGGAAGGGGTATTGACTCAGTCGGGTGTAACAATTGACAAGGAAATTTCAAGCGATGGGAATGGCTCTCTGCGAATTGAAGCAGCGGAACCCACAACGGTCCGCTTATTTGAAACAGGCGATATAGATATCGAGAACGCACGTTTGATTTATCAGGCCCGCGTCCGAACAAAAAATGTAGAAGGTCAAGTCTACCTGGAAATGTGGTGTCATATAGCCGGTCTGGGAGAGTTTTTCTCAAAAGGACTGGCGACCCCTTTGACCGGCACCACAGATTGGACAACAGAAGAAACGCCGTTCTTCCTGAAAGCCGGAGAGAACCCTGACAATGTAAAACTCAATTTGGTCATAAAAGGCAAAGGCACAGTATGGATTGACGATATTCGGCTGCTAAAAGGGCCGCTTAAATATTAAGGATGAGAAGTTTTTGTAAAGCATAAGTAATGCTATGTTCCTTTTTCGTTGTTCCAGAGCAAAACCTGCAGGCGCTGGCAAAATGCAAAGCCGGTGCGTTTGCACAAATCAGCTACCATTGGCGATTTGGCTAAAAGCTCACCTCTTGTCTTAGCCTGCGGCATCAGCATCACCTTTCCTGAGTCGACGTTTCCTATTTGTTCTATTGTCTGCTGTATTTCCGGTAAATCATCCTGCGAATCCACGACAAATTTTAGTTGATATTTATAATTATCAATCAGCTCGCGCAAGACGGCTGTATCTAATCTTGAATCCTCGTGAATCGCAGCAAGTTCCGGGTCGTCAGGCGTGGAGTTGCTCAATTTCGGGCTGATGCTCATTAAATCACAGGGCAGAGCCGGTATAAACGCAATCCCTGCTGTTTCGATAGTTATATGTTTGTCAGAAGCTTTTAGCTTTTGCACTAACTGCGGCAAATCCGAATTTACCATTGGCTCTCCGCCGGTTATTACCACGAATTTGCTCTGGGTTTGCTGAATAGTCTGGACAATTTTCTCGACGCTGTAATGGGCCCCTGCTGTTTCGTCCCAGGCATATTTTGTGTCGCACCATCGGCAGCGTAAAGGGCAGCCAGCCAAACGCACGAACGCGCTGGGGACCCCTGCCAAAAACCCTTCACCCTGCAAAGAATAGAAAATTTCGCTTATTCTCATTATTCTCGTATATCGTGTGCGCATATCGCACTTCGACATTCGTCATTCGATATTCATTACTCGATATTCGATGGGGTCTTTCAGACCTGCTTCTGCAAAGCCCTTCAATCTTAATCTGCAGGAGTCACATCGGCCGCAGCTTCTGCCCTGCTCATCCGGGTCGTAGCAGCTATGAGTGAAGGAATAATCGACGCCAAGCTTTGTGCCGGCAAGAATAATCTCGCCCTTTGTCATATTTATAATCGGGGTATGAATACTGTATTGACCTTTGCCCTGGATAGCGGCAGCGGTGCCGAGGTTGGCGGTTGTCTCAAAAGCCGATATGAATTCGGCCCGGCAGTCGGGATAACCGCTGTAGTCGGTGGTGTTGACGCCGATGAAGATATCAAATGCGCCAAGCACTTCGGCCCAGGCAAGAGCATAACTTAAGAATATCGTGTTGCGGGCAGGGACATAGGTCGGCGGAATTTGGCCCGGCTTACCCAGGTCGGCTCTATCCTTCGGCACTTTAGTATTTGGGTCGGTAAGGGCTGAACCGCCAAACTGGGCCAAATCAATATCGATTATGCGATGCTCAATTGCCCCCGGAGATTCAGCTACTTTTTTTGCGGCCTCGATTTCCTGCTGATGGCGTTGGCCATATCTAAAAGTCAAGGCATAACACTGAAAATCTTCGCTGTGGGCAATGGCCAAGGTTGTAGCCGAATCAAGGCCGCCGCTTAATAAGACTACTGCTTTTTTATCTGCCACCGGTCATTCTCCGTCAAAATTCAGACCTATGATTTCTCTGGTCCAGTGCTTTCTCCGGTTATTGCTCTTTCGGCCAGGGATAGGCATTAGAACCCGCTATTTTCTCGGTAGGACCAGGCGGCAGAGTTGCCTGCCATTTTAGTAGCTGCTGAGAAAGTTTTTTCACTACATCTGGATGTTGAGCGGCGAGGTCATCCAACTCTGTCGGGTCCTCAGGGATATCGTACAACTCGATGCGACTGCGGTCAGGATTCATCAGCAGCTTCCACTTCCCATCCCGAATGGCCAGCATTGGGCTTTTGTGGACCATATCGCCAAAGATTCGGAATCGCCATTCCCACATTAAAGGCCTGGTGCGCGATTTTGGTTTGCCCAGCAATGCGGCTGACATATCTTCGCCATCAGGGTTCAAATCAGCCGGCAGTTTGACACCGGCTAAACTACAAACAGTGGGAAGCCAATCGACACCGCCGATAACGGTTGTGTTATCTACCTTGCCGGCAGGGGCGTGGCCGGGCCAGCGGACGATAAAGGGCATACGGATGCCGCCTTCATATATACTTCGCTTTCGTCCTCGAAACGGCCCGGAACTGCCAATACCGCTGTGGACGGCATTTCGGATATCAAAGTCTTCAGGCCCGTTATCACTGGAAAAGGCGATAACGGTATTGTCGGCCAGGCCTAACTCGTCAATCCTTTTAACCAGCCGGCCAATCTGGCGGTCGAGGTCCGAGACTGAGGCATAGTATATCTGCTTGACGCCCTT
>JAUVYZ010000008.1 GCA_030602845.1 Phycisphaerae bacterium
CGTAGAAGAAAGATGTTTGAAGATGTTGCATGATAAAACCTCCTTTGTTTTGGTTGTAAATGTTTTCCGTAACGGTACTTACACAATAACCAAAATGGAGGAGATTGCAAGAAAATAATGATTATAAATCGTTATTTAATAAAGATTTACGTATTTTACAGAAGGCTTTAATGATAATGATAAGGAGATATAAGATGATCCAGGTAATGAAGAAAACTAATTTTTTACGGTGTATGTTAATTGCATTTTTGTTAGCGAGTATGACATTGATAGCAAAAGGCTCAATATCACGACCTGATAAGAAAGTAATACTTGAACATTATGGTTATTCTACCGATACACCGGAGCAGATAATTGAAGCAACTAAAAATAAAAGTTATTTTGTTCGGTTTATAGCCTTAGAGGTGCTTACACAGCGAACAGGAGAGAAAGCTATCCCAACGTTAAAAAATGCATTGAATGACCCGGGAGCTGAAGTTCGCTGGCGTGCAGCGCATTTGTTGGGTACTTTAGATGATAAGGGCGGGCTTGAGCGTATGAGGCAAGATCTTAAAGAGTTTGCTCCGAACAATGGTGCACCTGTTCCTCCTGATCCTAATATGGTAGACCCGAACGAAATCAAGGAGCGAGAAGGCAAGAGAAATCTTCGCCTTTATGATGCGCTTCACGCAGCCAAGGTTTTAGCTGAACTTGGCGACCGACGAGGATATGAATTAGCTGCAAGGATGGCCTTTGAAGGCTCCTGGAGATTGCAGCGATATGAGGCGGTTTTCACTCTGATAGAAATCGCCAAAACAGATGAAGCCACACTCCGAGCGGAAGGGATAGACCCAGTCTTAGTCCTATGTGTAGTAGCTGAATCTGAAAAGGCCAATCACGTAATATATTTACTTACAAACCAAGTCCGGATAAATCTTGATGATGATGCCGCGATCCGAATTCTTGAGATTGCAAAAGACTCTGCCAATCTCTCAGAAGAAGCTCGTAGCGTAGCTCAGATGCATCTTGACGCAGTTAAGGCAAGAAAAAAAGCATCTGGGAAGTAACGGTAAGGTTCATGCTGCTGGGATGATTGAAATATTCCTTTTCAGTCTCGTCCTGCTGCTAAAGAAGAAGGCAAGCAGCCGAGGAAAATAGTCTTATATAAAGAATCCACAGTCGAAGATAGCGTACAGCGTTTAGCGTAGGGCGTTTAGGGGGTAAAGCTGTACCAGCTCTTTGACAAGTTCAAATGGTTCGGCTCAGGCAAACTTGAGCGCACAGTTGACAATACAACACCCGCAAAAACGATAATAACCTGCGCGGGTGGGACTCGGAGGCCTTAGCTACTGCTGCGGGTTCATTATGATTACGTTCACGGTGTTTAGCCCTTCTATGTCGCAGGCGGGTTTGACCATTATATCCCAGAGCAGCGGATTTTCATCGCCCCTTTTGCATTGGGCGACGGTTCCTATAATCATCGGGACATCCAGAAAGCCCGGCTTTTTGCCGGCATAAACAACAACGCCGATTTTAACCTTGTGCTTTGCCGCGAGGTACCGAACCCTGGCGGAATTGCTGCCGTTGCCCTGCATTATCCTGTCTATATTTAATCCTTCCATCTTTACCGCTATCCTGGATGTCGGGTCTGTGAACAGCTTGACGACAGCTGTGCGGGAGTCAACGTCGGATATGGTTCCGATGATACTGTAGTCGCCGAGGACGAACTGGCCCTTAGCCAGCCCGTCGTTTTTGCCGCGGTTGATAATGAGCCGGTTGTGCGAGCTGCCGGAGGCGGTGATGACATCAGCCAACACAAAATTCGCGCCTTTCCAAACAGCTCTATCCTGAAGTCCCGACAGCTTTTCGACCTTTTGACGTTCCTGAGCCAGCCATTCTGTAATGTTGGCAAGATGGTTCCGGAGCCGGTCGTATTTGCTGCGGCTGACGACGTCCGCAAGTCCGCCCCTGGCGGACTCCGTACGCACCGAAAGTGAAATGTTTCTGCCGATACTTAAAGGCCAGCGAAAAATGCGGGCGAAAGCGAACTGAAATTTATTTGTCAGATTCTGTGGGGCAAAGAGGAAGATAAGCCCGGTTAATATAAACCAGGTAAGTAATATTCGTCTGGAGACTCTGTTTTGCGCCCTCGCCATATTTGTTATTCGCACCCCGCTTGCGCCGGGACACGATGATATTCAGTTGTTAATCGATAATTCTTTTCATTACCATCCGTGCTCGCCATTGCTCGTTGTATCCTTCCACAAATCGAGATTTTCCATATATACGCTGGTGCCACGTGCTACGGAACTCATCGGGTCCTCGACTCTATTAACCTTCAAGCCGGTTGCGTTTGCCAGTATAGTATCCATTTCCCGCAGCAGTGAGCCGCCCCCGCAAATGTGCATGCCGTTGTCGATCAAATCGGCGGCCAATTCCGGCTGGGCCTTTTCCAGCGCTGCTGTAACCGCATCTATGATTGCAGCGATGGGTTCGCGGATAGCTTCACGGATTTCCTCACTTGTTATAACGATTTTTCTCGGCAGGCCCGAGACGGTGTCTCTGCCGGCCACCTCCATTGTCAGCTCTTCTTCCAGCGGGGCGGCAGAGCCGATTTGTATCTTGACTTTCTCGGCCCTTGCTTCGCCGATAAGCAGGTTGTATGTTCTTTTGAGATGGTTGATTACCGCTTCATCCATATCGTTGCCCCCGATGCGGATTGATTCAGAGGTGGCGATATCGGCCAGACTCATTATGGCTACTTCCGTAGTTCCGCCGCCGATATCGACAATCATTGAAGCGGTAGGGTCTGTGATTGGCAGTTCGGCTCCGATGCCTGCCGCCATTGGCTCATCGACCAGATAGACCTTGCGTGCGCCTGCACGTTCGGCGCTGTCTATAACGGCCCGGCGTTCAACCGCCGTTATTCCGCTCGGGACGGCAATTACCATGCGAGGCCTGATCAGGCCTCCCCTGCCGTGCACTTTTCGGATAAAATAGCCCAGCATCGCCTCGGTAATTTCGAAGTCACTGATTATGCCGTCTTTCAGAGGTCTTATTGCGCTAATTGAGCCGGGCGTTTTGCCAAGCATTTCGCGAGCAACCAGGCCGACCGCTTCGCCGTTATTGAGGACAATATTGGTCCCTTTGCGAACCGCAACTACGGAGGGTTCGTCAAGGACAATACCTTCACCGCGTACACATACCAGGGTAGTACAGGTACCGAGGTCAATGCCCATATCCATGCTGAACCAGCCTAAGACTGTGTCCAGTAGCATTTTCGACTCCTTTCTTAATCTTCACTTTTCCGGCGTCAACAGCCGCCTATTCGTTTACCACTATATTTTGTCTCCGGAAAGACATCCGGGTAAAACTCCGCAGGTGTCTGCACTTACGCTTTATATCGCTGGTATCGGTCTTATCGAATTGGCACTTTACATAGATGCGCCTTTTCATACATACCCGCACTGGACTCTCTGTTCCGGCATTTTTATAGAACGAGCCGGATTTGTAAGTCCTATAATTGGCGATGACGTAAAAGCTATTTCCCAAAAGACACGAGGCAATCCGGCAAATTACCGGACCGGATGACACACTGCCGGAGCTAAACCACCGGAGTCAGGTGCGGACTTCTAACGGGTCTTGTCGCTACCACCAATTGCTGGGGTAGTAGATGGATTCGGGCGGAATGTTGAACTTTCTGTGCAGCGCTTCTACGAGCGCCTCTACGCTTTTTATCTGAAAGTCGGTGGGGCGGGTGGTTTTGCCGTCGGCTATAACGCAGATGCCGATAGCATTCAAATTTCGAATTAGGTATTGTCTTTGCCATTTTTCGGTTGGTTGTATTTGCCCGTCGCCGCTGCCGAGGCCGTTGCAGATAACAAAGTGGCAGTCGATATCCTCGGGACCGGCCAGGCTGCTCAACGAGGCCAACTGTTCAATGCTGCCGGCTTTGGTGCCGCTATAGTAAATTTCGATGCAGCTCCACCGGTCTGAAGATTGGGCGGCTCGAGACGTTATGGCCTCTTCGACAGAGTCAAGACGGTAATAGTACGAAAGACAAAATGCACCGGCGGAGGGAGGATTATTGCCCAGGGCCATTAAGATTATCGCCGCGGCTGTCATTGAAAGCAGCAGTATTACAAAAACTTTTGCCCGCCTTGATTGAACTGACATAATTGACCCTCTGTTTGCTCATAGAGAACCAAAAACTGAAAGCTGAAAACTATGGTTTTTGCGTTTTTCGCTTCCTTTAGGTTATCGGTTTTATAAAAAGGGCACTTTATCTGGACGTGTCTTTTCACAGCACATATCTAAAATACATTGCCTGCCGTAGTGTTTTTATAGGAGCCGCCGGGTTTCTAAGTCCTATATAGGAGCGTAGGAGCGTAAGAGCAAAAGTGCTTGTGCACTTATAACTGGGACCCCAAACGCGATAAAGAGCGTTTGGGAACCCACTTATGCATTGCTTGTTTGCAGGATTGTGGGTTCTTGATTCTATTGTGATATGTGTTCTTTTACATTTGCTTATAGCGTGGTCCGCCGCCACCTTCCGGAACCGTCCACCTGATATTGTCGAACGGACACTTCCTCTGACAGGTCTTGCAGTGCAGACAGTTGGATGGGTTGGCCGGCTTTACCTCATCGTGCACCGTCTCATAGACCCCCGCCGGGCAGAATGTAATACACGGACTGCTGAACTCTGGCGTGCATTTGGTCCTGCAAATATCCGAATCCAGAATCGTCAGATGTGACGGCTGCTCTTCGCGATGTTCGGTCGCCGCCATTGCGGTAAAGGTGTCCTTATCGAATTCCTGATTGGGTTTGTGCCTGTATGGGGCGATGGTCATCGCCTCGTAGTCACATTCGGTCTTAAATTTTGGCAGCAGTGAAGCCAGAACCGACACCGGCATTCCCTGCAAAGGCCCGAACTTTGCGACCGTCTGCCGGAAGTTCTTTGCCGAGGCCATCTCACCGGCAATATTCGATTGGTCAATCAGCTCGGTATATCTCGACGCTGCCGCCTCGGGGTTGTTCAAATTTTCAGCGATGGCCTTTGCCGCCTGGATGCCCGAATCAATAGCGCTATGCAGCCCCTTAATTTTGAGCATATTTACAAATCCGGCGCTGTCGCCCAGAATCATCACGTTGCCTTTACCTATACTGCCGGTTTCTGCATCTCTTGGAATAGCGTAGTATCCGCCTTCGGGAATCATCTTTGCGCCCGCCTCTACTACCGTACCTCCATCTATAAATTTCTTTACAAAGCGGTGGTTCTTGAAATTCGTCAGGGCGTCCTGCGGGTTAAAGTCGCAGTATTTCCAATCGGCACCGACAATCACCCCGACAGCAATATGCTCATCATCGGCCGGATACATAATTCCGCCGCCGAACATTCCCGGCCCAATGACCGGCGTCCATAAGGGATAGCCCATAGCGTGAACAACACGGGTGTCGCCAAATTTTTTGTATTGTTCGCTGCTTACCTCTATAAGCTCTTTTACGCCTACTGAGTAAAGCTGGGGAGACTGCCTCTGCAGCTTTGCCTTTTCTATAAATTTTTCCGTCAAAAGCCCATCGCACCCTTCTGCAAGCAGGATGAAATCAGCATTTATGATTTCGCCTTCGACGAAGTTCGGCTGTTTGTTGCCCTCTTTATCAAGCCCCTGGTCAACGAGTTTGACACCTATTGCCTTGGTAGCACGGCCATCCCCTCGACTTCGCTCGGGACAGGCTTGGCCGTGTTTCCACGGGCTGGAAGCCTGTGCCACATCGAGAATAATATCTTCAGCGGCAAAGCCGGTCAGCACCTCGGCGCCGAGGTCTTTTGCAAGCCGCCCCAGCCATTTTGTCAGCTTGCTTATCGATACAATGTAATCACCTTTGTGTATCATTTGCCCGACAGAGAGCCGCAAAGTCTTTGCGAGCTTTATCACAAAGAAAATGTTAAATGCCAGCTTCTTTCCCACAAAGAACATCACGTCGTCTTCGTGGACCTTCCTGGCCAATACATCCCCGGCAGCTTCACTGTCCTGCCAGTCAGGAACAGCCGAATCCAGCAGTCTATGCAGCGCCTCAACCTCTAAAACCGCACCGGAGAGATTATGATTTCCCAGACCGGGTGCTTTGTCTATAACGCAAACGTCAATCTCCGGCTTTAGAACTTTCAGTTGTATCGCACTTGCCAGACCGGCCGGCCCCGCGCCAACTATCAGAACCGATACTTTGTTGTAATCCCTATTGTTTGCCACTTTTCTTATTCGACCTCCAACGCCTTAACCAACTGCGGCACTGTGTCTTCAACATTTCCGACAATGTAATAATCGCACTGCTTGAATATCGGTGCGTTTGGGTCGCTGTTGACAGCGACAATGGTCTCGGCGTTTGCAATGCCTATCATATGCTGAATCGCACCGGATATTCCCAGAGCAACATAAATTTTCGGCCCGATTGAGGTGCCCGTTTGGCCAACCTGGTGCACGCGTTCGATGAAGCCCTGCTCCACCGCTGCCCGCGAAGCGCCTCTTTCAACTTGCGTATCTAACTTTTTACTCAAGCCGGCACAAAGCGCACTCACGAGCCGTTCATAGTTGTCCCTGCTTTGCATACCCTTACCGCCGCTGACAACCACGTCAGCACCAAAGTTCACCTCGCCGGTGCCCAGCTCTGTTTTTATAATTTTCAGACTAACATCATCTTTGGAAAGCTCGACTTTGTGTTTGATGACTTTGCCTGTTCTTGACTCGTCGGCGGGCAGTCTCTTCATAACGCCCGGTCTTGCGGTAGCCATCTGGGCCTTTGAATTTTTCGTGCAGATAGTAGCCATAACGTTTCCGCCCAGGGCCGGCCGGGTCTGCAGCAGGATGCCTATCTGGCCCTTTCGTGAACTGTCCTTGATATCCAGTCCGGTGCAGTCGGCGGTCAGTCCACAGCCAACCCTGTATGAGACCATCGGCGCCAGCATTCTGCCTTGAGGAGTTGCGGCATAGAGAACGATTTGAGGCCAGTATGTGCTTATCGCATCGGCAATGGCTTTGCGATGTGCAGTCGGGTCAAATACGCTGAGTAGCTTGTCCTCGATGATGTAGATGTTGTCTGCGCCGGCGGCGATTAATTCTTTCGCCATTGGCTCGGCCTCGCAGCCGGCTACAGCAACGCCTACTCTGGTTTCCAGAGAATCCGCAAGCGCACGTGCCTTGCCGATAAGCTCACACGTCGCCGGATGTATCGTGCCATCGCTGTGTTCGGCGACGACCCAAACCTCGCCCTCATAGCTTGGCTCGGTCAACTGCAAGCCATCTATCATATCCTCCAACGCCTTCTTATGGAAATACTCCCCTGCCGCAGCAAGAATCTTTTCCTTATTCGCATCATCAATCCGGCTAATCTCGGTAATGCCGAGCTCTCTGAGCTTGCCGGCTAAGATTTCAAAATCTTCGTTTTCCTTTTTTGTCCCCTCGAAGCTTCTGTCAAACAGACTCGCTCGCCTGCCGGGCAAAGTGTAGCGGCTTGTTTGAGTATCGGCGTCCTCGCCGGCCTCGGCGCCGCTGCTCTTAAATTGGTCAACAAGCAGCCCGGCTAATGCTTTTGCATCGCCGACCTGCTCGCATTTTCTGGTGCTTTTGCCCGGTGGAAAAACCCGTATTACAGTCGTCTTCGAGCCTGTAACACCGATGTGGGTTGCCTGGATATCATCGCTGCCCCACCGAATAATTTCCATCCTGCTCGCCTGTCGCGTTGCCGCAAATGTTGCAAACACAGGATACTCATACTTGGCAACGGTTATTACCGCCGGCAGCTTCCTGGCGGCAACTACCTGGCTGCCGCCGCTGATAATGCGTGTGAATTCGAACCGCTTGTTCTTGAATTCGGCCTTGGTAACATAAGCTATACAGGGCAGGCCCAGCTCTTCAGCGATTTGCGGCGGCACCTGGGCCGTGTCACCGTCCACCGACTGCATTCCGCAAACCACATAATAATCGCCGTCTGCTTTAAGAATTTCTCTAACTATTTTCCTGACAGCAAATGCTAAGGGATTTGCCGTTGCCACTGTATCCGCTCCGGCCAGGGTTCTGTCGGTCAGCAGCACCACCGTATCGGCGCATCGGCTCAAGCCGTATCGCAGGACCTCTTCGGCCATCGGCGGTCCCATAGTCAATGCAATGATTTTGCCGTTCTTGTCACCGCTGTCCCGCCTCATCTGATTTGCAAAAGCCAGTGCCTGCGAGTCCAGCTCGTTGATTACACTGGCCAGCCGACTGCGGATGAGCGTGCCGGTCTCGAGGTCAAACGCATTGTCGGTGATTTGCGTTACGTCGGGAACCTGTTTTACCAGAACTATGTAATCACTCATATTTCGTATCTCGTATTTAGTTTTGAATTAACCCAAAAATCAGCACTAAAAGCTTAAAGCGACAGCTATCGTGTTATCCAGACTACTTGTGCAGAACAAATAAGTACCGAGATAATAAAATGGGTAATATATATCACAACCTGGCACGTGTCAAACGGTATAAATCTGCTTTTATGCCGTTATTTCGTCAAAAATTGCTTTTCCGGTAAAAAAGTTTCGTTTAGCGCTTGTTCTGGATTGCGGAATAATGTTTAATTGTGGTTTTATTGTGAGAAAAGTGTTGGTTTTGTTAAGGTGAATAGAGATGGCAGATTTGAAAGCATTGGCTGACGCAATTATTAAAGGCGACCAAAATACTGCGGTGGAAATTACCAGGACAGCCCTTGATGAGGGCACGGCGGCTAAAAGTGTTCTTGAAGAGGGTTTAATTGCAGGTATGGACGTCGTTGGGGGCCGTTTCAAAAAAAATGAGATTTACATACCTGAGGTACTTATTGCCGCCCGGGCAATGAAAATGGCGATGGAAATCCTTGAGCCGGAACTTGTCAAGGCCGGCGTCAAGCCGGTCGGAAAGTTCCTAATAGGGACCGTGCAGGGTGATTTGCACGATATCGGCAAAAATTTGGTGGCAATGATGCTAAAAGGAGCGGGCTTTGAAGTTATTGACCTCGGTGTCGATGTCGGGCCTGAAAAGTTTGTTGAGCAGGCCAAAGCCGCCGGTGCCCAGTTGATTGGTATGAGCGCCCTTTTGACTACAACAATGCCCGGTATGGAGAAAACCGTAAAGGCACTGAAGGACGCGGGCGTTTCAGCCAGGATTATGATAGGTGGTGCACCGGTAACCCAGGGTTACGCCGACAAGATTGGTGCCGACGGCTATACTCCCGATGCGGCATCGGCTGTTGATTTGGCCAAAACCCTCGTCGCCTGAGATTAACTCCAAAGAATGCACAGATAACTAAAATCCGCCATCCCTCGGATTCAAATGGTCGAACTGGTTGTAAACGACATCTTCGAACATGCGCATACGGGAAGCGATAAACTCATCGTGTAGTTTGTCGAGCTGTTCCTGCGAGTAGGCAATGCCTTCGGGGTGCTGGGGGGTGTAATGCCGAAAATCTTTATCAACGTAGTGTATGGCGCCCTCCATGTCAGCGAAATCACCGAAGTGCCACCAGGATAATCCCACCCAGGGACCGGCTTTGAGGTTGTCATAGTAGGCGTCCATCGTCTCGGTGGGCGTCGTATAGGTCTTGCCGAGAATCGAGCTAGACAAACCTATGTAAATCATCATGGCATTGTCCGCACGTGCGAACTCGAGGGCGTTCATCAGGGCATGGGTGTCACTCCAACACTGCGGTGTCCAGGTTTCGGGATTCCTGGCATCTGTACAAACTTTGGTGCGGATGCCTTCGGGATAGTACTTCGTGCGGATGCGATGCCATTGCTGCACTCGTTTCAAGACCTTATCTTTGTTTTCTGGAAGCACGGGGTCGTACGGTATCCCATGCCACCAATAGTCGTAGGTATCCACGCCGATGAATTCAGTATTGGCGGGCAGTTTCTGTCTGCCTTGTTTCAGGTCTTCGGGACCAGAGGCCCAGCAGCTTCCGTAATTCCACGCCGCCCAGGCCACCATGTTGTACCATGCCTTGATATGCCGGAACGGCCGTTCGCCAGTCTGCATCCGCCGTTGTTGAATCCGCTGATGGAAGGTTCGGTAGATGGTTTCCAATCCACTTGTGCCCAGTGTGCAGAAGTATTCATCGCCGGTCTTGACCATCAGGATGTTGTTTATAAGTTGTCGGCCGGTTGCCTTATCACCTTCGGGATTGGTGAGCACTTTATCGCGATTCGTCCAGAGCGTTTCCAGGATATCTAATGTTTTGTCGAACGGCTCGTGGTTATCACCCGGCTTCCAGTAATCCCGTAGGACGAATAGCTGACGATGCTGATACGCTCGGATCATCAGGTTTATGATTTCGTCGCGATACGAACGACGACGCGGATAGAGCATAACGGCTGTCGACCAGCGGCTTACCATATCAATCCGGCGGATATTCTCTCGGTGATAAGTCTCAAGCGTAGTACCATCCCGGTGTTTCTGGAGCCCGTACTCGCAAAGATAGGGCAAAATGCCGCACGCCTCCTGCCTCGTCCATCGTTTATTAGGTACGTAAGAATAACTGACTACGTCACCCTGCACATAGCCTGGCCGAAGTTTAGGACGGTTTTGAGTTGAATCGAGACGACTGAGACTAATTTCTTCCGCTGTGACGGTAGTAGGGTGCCAGAGAATTCCAACCAGAATCAATATTGTTAGCATGCGCTCCAACATAAGGTCTATTTTAGCAAATTTACGGTGCCTCGTACTGTTTCAAATGGAAATCCGGGCAAAATTAAGCTTAGCGGTCCCGGCTGTTCTCGGCGGTAAGCAGATAAGCATTAAAAAAACTCTGTTTTTTTCGCTCTTAATTTGTTAAAATGGACACTTGGTCATAAGGGAAAGTGTGAGTATGCGACAAATAAAAAATCAAAATCTGGCGCAATTGCTGGTGCAGCTTCGATTTACGCCCCAGAAGCAGCGTCGAAAACAGCTCGATGCCGTTGAAAAACTCTTTGCGATTATCGACAGGGACAAGGAATATCCCTTCGAGTTTGTGTGTTTCCGCATCACGGGTTTTCACCCCAAGGACGCAGCGGAGCAGCAGCTCATAAAAGGCGACGAACTTGCTGAGGACCTGCAGATTTTCATCTCTAAGCTGAGCGGCCGGCTTGCGCGTCCCGTCGCTGAGCAACGTGAAAAAGTTTATACCATTGAAGAACTTGCAGCAGCTCTCGGCGTTTCAACAAAAACAATTCATCGCTGGCGAAAACAAGGTCTGATTGCCCGAAAATTTATCTTTGACGATGACAAAAAACGTTTCGGCTTTTTGCAATCGGCCGTTAATAAATTCATCAAGGCAAATCCAGATCTCATTGCGAGAGCAAAAATCTTTACGCGACTGACAAACGAACAAAAACAACTGATTATAAAGCAGGCCAGAGCGCTCGCGGCCAAGACCACAATGAGCCGCTATCAAATCATAAACCGGATAGCAGCCCAAATCGGCAAGGTCCACGAAACCGTCAGGTACACAATCGCCAACTACGAAAAGGCCAATCCTGATAAGTCTGTTTTTAACGAGCCGCCCGGCGTAATCAGCCCCGCCCAGGCAGCCGAACTCTATAAGCTGTTCAAACAAGGCACCAGTGTCAAAGAATTGATGAGACGCTTCAATCGTAGTAAAAGCTCGATATATCGGATTATAAATCGACGAAGGGCAAAGGCACTTCTGGCCAGAAAAATCGAATTCATCGCCAGCGACGAATTTCTCCAGGAAGGCGTCACAAAAAAGATCCTCGCAAAGCCAATGAAGATGGACAAGCCCGTCTCTGCTAAAAAGCTTGAACCATTCGAATTAGTCGGCGAGCATCTCCTACCCGAGTACCTGCAGAAATTAAAGGAAACCCCTGTCCTGAATCGAGAACGCGAAGTCGAGCTGTTCCGCAGATATAATTACCTGAAATACCTGGCTTGCATAACCAGAACGGGTATGAAACCCGCTCGTGTCCCGGGTTCTCGGATAAACGAAATAGAAAACTATCTGGCCGAGGCCGAGACAATCAAAAAAATGATAATCGAGGCAAATCTGCGACTCGTCGTCAGCATCGCAGGCAAACACGCTGCCGGTGGGCCTAATTTTCTCGAATTGGTAAGCAAGGGCAATTTCGCATTGACCAAAGCGGTCGAAGAATTCGATTATACAAGGGGCATTTGATTTAGCAAGCATGCCTCATTGAACATAGCCAAAGAATATGCGAAGGTGTCCGGTAAAAGTACAGAGCTTACCAGGAAAAAAGTAGGTTCATTGGCAAACATCCAGCGTTATTTAAGAACCACAGAAGCCGCAGATTTTGCAGCTATCGAACGTGCACGCCGAAGTCTCGTGCAGGTTATCAAGGAGGAGCTTAACGAGCGCGAGCAGTATATAATCTTAAATCATTTCGGCCTGGTCGGCCCACCTATAAAAAAGAAGACAAAGACCTTGAAGCAAATCGGCGAAGACCTGGACCTCGGCAAAGAAAGGGTCCGGCAAATCGAACTTATTGCCCTGCAAAAGCTAAGACAATCCCTTAGCAGCGAAGAATTCGAGCTGCTTACCGGTTAACCTTGATAGTCCTGACTTACTACATTGCCAAAATCACCTCAACTGCCTCATAAATCGCAGCAACCACCAGGACTATTGCTACCCACAAATTACCTCTGACATTCATCAGCAGTGCCTTACCATATCGACGTCCCACGCTTGGCCCTTCGGACTTGCGGAAAAGATAAACTAAAATCAGCAGGCCGAAGAATGTTGCTATAACATAGGCCTCGCCTTCAAGCAATAAGGTAAAACTATGCGGAAGCATCGCACCTGACAGCTCAACAAAAGTTGGCGCAAGCAGCAGGCCCCATAGCGCCGCTCTCCAACCAGCAACCAAAACGCCCGCGCCAGGCACGATTACCGACGGAAGCGTTATGCACGCCAGAGACCCGAGTGGAAAATTAATCGCGAATGTGACCACGGCCGCCCACAAAATATTTTTGCTCATATATGCCTTGACTGCCACCGCCAAAGGGCCTGGACTATCCATTGCTCCGCCTATACTTGCCAACAAGCAAACCTGAAGTTCCGGCAGATGATATGCGACAAGCATAAACAGCACGACTGTTCCAAAATAAATCAGATGCAGGGTAAGGAAAAGGCGCTTGTACTTGTGAATCTCGGCCAGGGGCAGGCGCAGCCACTTGTTACTGAGCCGGTCGGCCAGAAAACAATAGAGCTTGAACAGCAGAAGACAGCCGCCCAGAAAAAGCAGCGACATCCCCGCAACATAGAGATAAAATGGGCCCGGCTCCGTCCGAATTGATGGAGCGTGTGCGACGAATTGCGACTTAGGAAAGGCCTTTTTAAGGCGCTCTCGCATTTGCGTATCGGTCAACTGCTCTCTTGGCAATCGAAGAATATAGGCATTCCGGACCGCCTCGTCGTCAGGGTCGAACAATTCGCCTGCCGCGGTATCATCAGAAATAAGGTAACTCTCCGCGAAAAGACGAACCTCTTTCTTCAATTGCCCCACCACCTTGAACGCCCGACCATCAATGGTAATCTTGTCTTTGCTGTTTGCTTGAAAACCGGCCACCACTTCGTCGGCACCAGGCGAAGGGAATCGCCCCCATTCAAGTATTTCGCCTGTGAAATCATCCGCCATATCAGAATACAGAACAACTTTTTCCTGGAAAGCGACACGATAGGATTTCCCAACGTGGGAGCCGAAACTATCGGCTATCTCGGTAAAAATCTGTGCTTGACCACCGATAGGCAGCAGGCGTACAGGCCTCTTGACGTATTCCAATCCTTCAGCTTCGGAATTTGGGTCGGCTTTACCTATGTACATGAAAGCGTTTTTCCATGGGTTGGGGCCGGCTTCGTATTGATAGTTATAGTATGAAAATGCCATCAGTATAAAACCAATTGCTGCTACAACTAACCATCTAATCCATCTTTTCATTGGGTATCTTCCTTAAAAAGTACTTTGTTTGTCAGAGACCATTAAAAGCCATTACGTTAACATAGACAAGTTTGGGCCATCAGGCAACTAATTTTCAGCAGGTGCGTCTTTGCCCCGCGTTTGAAATTGGGTTTGATTGGGTTTGTTTTCCCCGCGTCTGCGAAGTCGTTCATTTTCATAATCCTTTGTAACATATAAGCTTACGTTCATTTTGGCCTTTCGGAAATTGGCTTTGAATTGGGTTTGTATTGGGTTTGAATTGGCTTTGATTGGGTTTGTTTTCACCAAGTGTCCAATTGGATTTATTTTCATAAGCCTTTTGTGAAAAGATACTTACATTCATTTGACTTTTTCGGAAATTGGCTTTGTTTGTTAAAAAAGGGCTGATTTGTAAAGAATCCTCTACAGTTGTAGAGATGCCGATAGGAGAGCGTAGAACGAGGAATTTGTGGGTCCTCTGTTTCGAGGTCAAGGAGCAGCTTCTCGAGGATAAACTCTGGTTGTATGGGTTGAGTCCGGTGGCCATTGTTGAACCCTCCGAATTTAGGATACTGTATTGACTTTTTAATTGTTAGATATGTATTATACTTCATAGAAAGTTAGATGTCAAGTGAAATTTAACCGCGGATTACACTGATTACGCGGATTTTGTTTAGCCACGAAAAGGCACAAAGAAAAATTAGACGCAGATTTCGCAGATTTCGCTGATTTTAGAGAGGAGAGAAACTGCGAACTACGAACTAAGTACTCTTAGCCTCTTTTTCTTAAAAGCACCGCATCCAAGCCGAGCAGTAAGAGGGTATATGTGGTGTCAACTGCTCGCCAGTGAAGGTGGCTAACATCAGACCCTGAAGATGTCGGTTGTCGCACATGGGGACGTCGCCTTACATGCGTGGGATTACCCGAGGGACTCTATGCAACATATATTAATGCGGATTGTCCGGCCGGCGTCTCATCTGAGCGGCGAGATGACGAACCCCAGCGAATGTGCCTCATTGCCGGCGATCGTGTACTCCGGATGCGTCCTCGCGCCCCAGGAATTATCGCCGCCCACTCCATGGAGCTTGTAGTCGACGAAGACCCTGTTCGTATTCCGTCTGGGAAGGTCATAATCGTGGTTCGCCTTCTCCAGATCCGCCAGCTCATAAGGCCAGACTGAAAAGCTCACCGGACTATCACCGGTAACTTTCACGCCTCGCCCGCGAGAATCGACTACACTGAACCACCGTGTATCGGTCCGGTTGCCCGTATCCTGCGCCCTGATATATGGGAAGACCATATCGTCGACGGTGCTCTGATACACCGCAATCTCACCTCCGGTCTTGCGATCCCAGTAAGTCTCATGAGGTCCGCGACCGTACCAGGTTACGCCGTCCATATTCTTAGGCACGGCAAATGTCATGCCTACCCTTGGCATCAGGGGCATCTTCTTACCCGGAAGCGGCTGGTAGTCGGCCTTGACCCGAATCCGTCCGTCGGGGAAGATATTATAGACGACACTGTAATCGGCATCGTTGACCGGCAGCTTCATTTTGCCCGTGACCGTGATGCCGGCGTCGCTCTTGCTTGCATTGATTGATACGAGCCTGCGTCCCGCCGCGGCATTTCGCCACTGGCCAAGCCGACCGTTGTAGTTGTTGCGATACTGGTTGTCGTTGGGGACCTTCCAGAAGTTTGGCACAAGCGGCTCGACAATGACTTCCCGCCCATCATACTTGAGAGAAGTTAGAGCCCCATTGTCCCGTGATATTTCCGCCGAAAACCCTCTGCCCTCGATCTCGTAGCTCCCCGATCCCGTCACCAACTTCAAGGCATTGCCGCCGGAAGGTTTCGACTTTGAGTTTTCGCCCGCCCCATTGACAGCCATCTGATCCCAGGCCACGACATGGCCCTTCTTCGCCCAGAGCTCGTCAGCGGCCAGCTTGCAGTAAACGGTGAGCAGCAGCTCTGCGCCGTCTCGAGTCTTGAATGGAATACTGAGTTGCTTCTTCTGCTGCGGTGCGACGTCGACCTGTCCCAACGAACCGGTCTCAACCACCCTGCCATCACTTCTAATCGCCCAACTGCACTCGAACTGATTCAGATTTGTGAAGAAGAACCTGTTATATAGAGCGACCTTGCCCTTAGCGATGTCAACGGGCGTGATCTTTACATTCTGATAAACCTTCTTGACCTCCCACAAATGCGGATTTGGTTTGCGGTCAGGCTGAACGAGCCCGTTGCAGCAGAAATTGCCGTCGTTCGGATTATCCTGGTAGTCTCCGCCGTATGCGAAAAACCTCTTTATGCCGCGAGGGTTATTGCCCAGAGTCTCTCCGGTGACTTCCGTAAGATCCATATCAAGCACGAGCCCATTGTTGTTGCGTCGGTCCGGGTCGGCGACCTCGGCTGGACTCAGCGCCCGGCTGTATATCTTTGCGCTGCGTATCGGCAAATCGGAAACCCGCTGGATGACTTCGGAGTTTCTCCCGATGTTCACCGGATGCGCACTCGAGTGAATCGCTCCGTTCACCGCCAGCCGTCCCACCTCTTTGCCGTTAACGTACAGAACCGACGTCTTGCCGTCAAAGACCGCCGTAAGCCTGTTCCAGCCGTCCGTCAGGCCGGCGTCGGCATATCGAACGTACAGTCCCTCCCACTGCCCCGGAAAGACCGTGAAGTTAAGATCGCGGCCGCCGTACCGCAACAGATACTGGTGGTCACCCTTCGAGATGATCGGGCAATACTGGTTGGAAGTGCGTGCGCCCTTGACCTCGGCCTCCAGCGTAAACGTATCCGTCAGATTCAGAGCCTCGGACTCATCGACCACAACCGCGCCGTGTAGACCCTCGCGGTCGATCTTGCCGAGCACCGTCCCGCCAACCTTACTGCTCGATCGATCCCGCACGCGATCATACTTGACATTCGGCACATCCTTGAGAAGTCCCTGATCGCCCCAATCCCAGATTGCCCCGCCCTGCAGCACCGGATACTGCTCAATAGCATCCCAATAATCCTGCAGGTTTCCAAGGCTGTTGCCCATGGCGTGCGCGTATTCGCACTGAATCATGGGCCTGGTCACGCCGGGCCTTTTGGCGTAATTGACCATACTCTCGATCGAGGCATACATGGGGCAGACGATGTCGGTGTTGGTACCGCGGCCGGCCTGCTCGAAGTGTACGGGCCGCGACGGATCAAAGCTGCGAATCCAGCTCGAAGTCGTCACGTAATTGCTTCCGTTGCCGCCCTCGTTACCCAGCGACCAGATGATTATGCACGGGTGATTCTTGTCGCGATGCACCATCCGCACGGTCCTCTCCAGGTGCGCCTTCTCCCATCTCGGATCGCCCGCCAGTTCTCTGGCGGCATGAGCCTCGATATTCGCCTCGTCGATCACATACAATCCGTATTTATCGCACAGTTCGTACCATCTCGGACAATCCGGATAATGGCTCGTCCTAACCGTATTGATGTTGAATTGCTTCATCAGCATAATGTCCCGCACCATCGACTCTTCAGTCACATAGTGGCCGGTAATGGGATCGTGCTCGTGCCGATTGACTCCCTTGATTAGAATCGCCTTGCCGTTGACCAACAGTTGCCCGTTCAGTATCTCGACCTTTCGAAAACCAATATCGCAGCCGGTCACCTCTACCACCCTGGCATCCCTGCGTCTACCTCGCTTGAGGGTCAGCACCAAGCGATACAGATTAGGCTGCTCCGCGGACCACTTCGCTGCGTTTATAACTGTGACCTTCGGCGAAACGATTTTGTGATTGCCCCCCGCATTCGCGGCAATGTCGTTCAGGGTGAGTCTGGCCACCTGCTCACCGCCGACGTCAAGGAGTTCTCCCTCGACCGAGCAGTCGAT
>JAUVYZ010000119.1 GCA_030602845.1 Phycisphaerae bacterium
TTGGAATTAACGGGTTCGGCCGAATCGGCAGAGCCGTGGCAAGAATTATTATGCAAAACCAGAGCGACCTGGCGCTGGTTGCCGTCAATGACCTCTCGGACGCCAGGAGTCTTGCGCATCTGTTCAAGTATGATACGGTGATGTGCAGATGGAGCGGGACTGTCGAGGCAGGGGACGGCAAGCTGGTCATTAACGGTAAGGATATAAAAGTATTGGCTGTTAAGAACCCGGCGGAGCTGCCCTGGAAGGATATGGGCGTGAAGGTTGTTCTGGAATCGACGGGCGTCTTTCGCTTAGCTGAGTCGCCGAAGGGCGGTTACGCAGACCATCTCAAGGCCGGTGCCAGCAAGGTTGTGTTAAGTGTTCCGGCAAAGGACGATATCGATGCGACAATCGTTCTGGGCGTTAACGATGAGAAGCTGACCAAGGATGTTAAATGCGTATCGAATGCAAGCTGCACCACGAACTGCCTGGCACCTTTGTCAAAGGTCCTCAATGATACGTTCGGTATCGAGCGGGGGCTTATGACCACCATTCATGCTTATACCAACGACCAGAGGGTTGCAGATATGATACACAGTGACCTTCGTCGTGCGCGTGCGGCGGCGGCGAACATTATCCCCACCACGACCGGCGCAGCAAAGGCAATCGGTAAAGTTATCCCCGAGCTTGACGGCAAACTCGACGGCTTCGCCATTCGGGTGCCGATTCCGGTCGGCAGTATCGTTGACCTGGTGGTTAATGTTAAAAAGGATGTTACGGTCGATGCCGTAAACGCAGCGATGAAGGCGGCGGCGGAAGGGCCGATGAAAGGCATTCTGGTCTATTGCGATGAGCCAATCGTCAGCAGTGACATCGTTAATCATCCTGCTTCGAGCATCTTCGATTCCCTGTGCACAATAGTCATCGGCAGGACCGTCAAGGTCATCGGTTGGTACGACAACGAATGGGCTTATTCGAACCGGACCGTTGATATTATGGCAAAGATGGCAAAGATGTAAAAAACAGCGGATAGCGTTTAGCGTATAGCGGATAGGAAAAAAACTAAAAAGACTATACGCAGCTGTCCCTCATTTTTTCAAGGTGGATAAAAAATGGCTAAAAAGACTGTTGCTGATATCGAGGTGGCCGGCAAAAAGGTCTTGATGCGGTGCGACTTTAATGTGCCTTTGGATGATGACTGCAATATTACCAGCGATGACCGAATCGTCAAAGCATTGCCTACAATAAAAAAGATATTAAATAGCGGTGGTGCGTTGATTCTTATGAGCCATCTTGGCCGACCGAAAGGTCAGAGGGATGAAAAGCTGTCTCTGTCACCGGTGGCCAAGAGACTCTCCGAATTGCTGGGCAAGGAAGTCATTTTCGCTGACGACTGCATTGGGGCCGAGACAAAAGCCAGGGCGCAGGGACTGTCGAGCGGTGATTGTATGCTGCTTGAGAACCTGCGCTTCCACAAGGAAGAAACGATAAAAGACAAGGCGGCGAAGGAAGACGCGCAACTGCGAGAGGCCAAAGACGATTTTGCAAAAGAGCTTGCCGCTTTGGCGGACATCTATGTTGACGATGCCTTCGGCACGGCACACAGGGACAATGCTTCAATGTATACGGTGCCGTTGATGATGGAGGGTAAGCCACGAGTTATCGGGTTTTTGATTGAAAAGGAACTGAAGTTTCTCGGTGAGACGTTAAGTAATCCTGAGAGACCGTTCGTGGCGATATTAGGCGGAGTGAAGGTCTCCGACAAGATAGGTGTGATTGAAAATCTGTTAGACAAAGTTGACTGCATCCTGATTGGCGGGGCAATGGCCTATACATTTTTCAAGGCCGAGGGGCAGGACGTCGGTAAGAGCTTGTGCGAGAATGATTTTCTTGATGAAGCTACTAAATTGCTGAAACGAGCCAAAAAGGTCGGCTGTGAAATAGTTTTGCCGCTTGATAATGTAGCTGCAAGCGAATTCAAAGCCGGTGCTGAGAACAAAGTGGTCAGCGGCAATATTGAAGCCGACTGGCAGGGTGTGGATATTGGGCCGGCAACCAGGAAGCTTTTCGTCGAGAAACTTTCCGGCGTTAAGACAGTCGTCTGGAACGGCCCGATGGGTGTTTTTGAGCTGCCGCCTTTCGATGAGGGGACGAAGGCCGTGGCTCTGGCCGTTGCCGAGGCCACGAGCAAAGGGGCGCGGAGCATAATCGGCGGCGGTGACAGTGCAAGTGCGGTAGAGAAGCTTGGTCTGGCGGAGAGAATAAGCCATATTTCCACGGGCGGCGGGGCTTCACTTGAATTTTTAGAGGGTAAGAAATTCAAGTGTCTTGAAATCCTCGATGAGAAGTAGAGTTCGTAGTTAAGAATATAAACCGGTATCTAATCAACAATTAATACGATATGGTCTTATGTCTGATTTACGGCTGCCTAAAGCAGGGACAATTGAGATTGCACCATCGATATTGGATGCTGATTTTGCTAAGCTGGCTGATGAGATAGCTCAAGTTGAGTCGGCTGGTGTGAGTATGGTGCATCTGGACGTTATGGATGGTCACTTTGTTCCGAATATTACAATCGGGCCGCCGGTGATTGCCAAGCTTCGCAAGTGCAGCGGGCTGGTTTTCGACAGTCATTTGATGATAAGTGAGCCGGCCAAATATGCTGAGCGTTTTGTCGAGGCCGGCGCCGACCATATAACATTTCATATTGAAGCGGCTGAGAGAAGTGACAAGCTCATTGACCGGCTGCACGAGCTTGGTGTTACCGCCGGGATATGCCTGAACCCGGAGACAGAAGTTGAGGCGATAGAAAAGATTGCGCCGCTTTGTGATATGGTTCTGGTGATGACGGTCCGTCCGGGTTTTGGTGGGCAGAAGTTTATGCCGGAGGCGGCGAAAAAGATTGCTCGAATAAGAGAAATTGTCGGTCCTGATATTCGCATCGAAGTCGATGGGGGAATAGACCCCCAGACCACGCCGACTGTCGTTTCCTACGGCGCTGATACGCTGGTAGTGGGCAAGGCAATATTTTCAAAATCTGACCGTATTGCAGCGATAATGGCCATTCGTCAGGCGGCCAGGTAATCAGGGTATCAGGGTATCAGATGGCCTGATACCCCTGGCTTCTAAGATGCTGTATCTTTCCTTCGATACGAGAAGTTATCGGACAAGCCGGTAATTTCCCGCTTTTCCACGCATTTTTAGAACAGTGGACCGTGGCAGGCTTCAAGTCCACGAGCAATCAACCAGATATTCAGAGAATTTTGATTTCTAACCGCTTTAAGGGGGTATTGTCGTTCTCGGCGTGTGCAAACTTATTGATTGACCTCTTATTTTGACCCGGCATTTTGTGCAGGATATTGCTGAAAAACGACTTATTTGAAAAAAGAAATTATACACCCGCCTTTGATAACCGATGAAACGCATCGGCGGTAAAACTGCCCGCGTTAAGTGGAAAGTACCTAAGAACAGTTAAAAAAAACAAACGAGTTTGTTAGAACAAAGTCCAATAGGGAGGTATAAAAATGGCAAAAAGATCAGTTAAAACCAGGAAAACGGCGACCAAAAAGGGTGCTGCTCCAAAAGCCAAGGCAACCAGAAAGAGTGCCACTCCGAAACGCGCCAGGAGACGCGCCAGGCCGAAAGCCAAGGCAACCACAAAGAGTGCCACTCCGAAACGCGCCAGGAGACGCGCAAGGCCGAAAGCCAAGGCAACCAGAAAGAGTACTCCTCGGAAGCGCGCGACAGCCAAGAGGCACGTAACGCCGAAGGCCAAGGCAACCAGAAAGAGCGCCCCTCGGAAACGCGCGACGGCCAAGAGACACGTAACGCCGAAGGCCAAGGCAGTTAGAAAGAGTGCTCCTCGGAAACGCGCGACGGCCAAAAGACACGTAACGCCGAAGGCCAAGGCAGTTAGAAAGAGTGCTCCTCGGAAACGCGCGACAGCCAAGAGGCACGTAACACCGAAGGCCAAGGCAGCCCAAAAACCCACGAAGAAAGTTGCCCAAAGACGAAGCCCCGTAACGGCAAAAGGTGAATTTGATTTCAACGCCTGGCTGCTGCCCAGTTTAGAGCTGGAACAATATGAGCCTAATGTTGAGCCGGAGGTCGGGGTTAAGGACCAGATTAAGGGTTCTACCCGCTATGCCTGGATTGGGACAGGTCAGTGCGGCGGAAGATTGGTGAAGTCATTCCATGACCTGGGTTATAAGAAGGTATTGGCTGTGAATACGACCCACCATGATCTGGATTTGCTCGATATTCCCCAAAATCAAAAGTTCCAGATGAACATCGGGGGAAAAGGCGCCGGTAAGGATATGGAAAGAGGTAGAGGCGCCATCCAGCAATATCAGCAGGAAATTTTGCACTTAACCCGGCAAACGTTTGGTTCTCAAGTTGACCACATCATGGTTTGCTTTGGAGCCGGTGGAGGCACAGGCGGTGGAAGCGCAACGGGCCTGATTGAGATTGCCAAAAGATATGCTCGATATATCGGGCTAACCGAACCGGACAAGAAGGTTGGTGCGATTATGACTTTACCGACGGTAGGCGAAGCCAGTTCCCCATTGGTAGCGCAAAATGCTCATGATGTGGCTTCCGAATTAAGCCAGATGGCAGCGAAAGGAAAGATATCGCCGCTTATCATCATAGATAATGAAAAGATTAGCAAGCTGTATCCAGGGATGACGGTGAAGTCCTTCTGGCCGAGCATAAACAATACTGTTGCAGGTCTGTTTGACATCTTCAACAGGGTCAGTGCGCTGAGCAGTCGGTACACCTCTTTTGACCCTGTGGATTATCACAGCATTATGGAGGCCGGTAGTTGTGCGATAATGGGCCTGACGAGAGTAAATAAATTTAACGACAAGTTCGCGATATCTCAGGCCGTGAAAAGGAACCTGGAGAAGACATTGCTGGCCAGCGGGTTCAATTTAGCCACTGCCAAGGTTGCCGGGTGCATAGTTGTCGGCGGCAAGAAGTTAATGGCAGAGGCCAGAGGCCTGCAGGACAATATCAACTACGCCTTTGACGTTTTGTCAGAGATAACGGGCAAGGCGACCATCCATAGAGGAATCTACGAAGACAACAAGCATTCTATAAGGGTTTACACGATTATCGGCGGATTGGATGCTCCCACCCAACGACTTGAAGAGCTTCTGAGCTGCGCTGCTGTCCACGTTGGTTAAAGAAGTAAAATACCTCTGCAGGTAACAGCAGTGAATTTTTGATATTCGCCGGGCGTGCTGTTGGCCTCCTCTTTGAAGTGGGCCGGCAGCATACCCGGCGAATTGCATTTTAACTATCATCTCCATTAGCGGCCGGTATTACCGGATAAAAGTAGCAGATTGTGCGGGCCGGCTTCTACCTCCAGCTTGTGTTTCGCAGGGTTAATTTTTTGAAAAAGTGTATTTTACAAACATAAGCAGGCCTTTTCACTACTTCACTTCAAAACGGGTAATAGCATGATAATTTTTGTAGCCATATCTGTGAATCTCTGGTAAGATATTATTATATCTTTTTGGTGAGACGTTATGGCTATGGCCAAAGAAGTGAAATCGAAATGGAACGGTTTCTCATTGAAGCCGAGGAAAGAGATGCCCGAAGGGCTGTGGACGCGATGTCCCGGCTGCGAGCATATGCTATATAAAAGCGCCGTTGAGCGAAATCTTAATGTCTGTCCGGAGTGTAACCATCATTTTCGCATTGAGGCAGCGACCCGAATTAAGTATCTGGTCGATGAGGGTTCTTTTCAGGAGATATTAAGCGATTTGACGACCTATGACCCGCTGGGTTTTAAGTACAGGGACACCACCTATAAACAGCGTTTGAAAGCCGATGAGAAAAAGTGCGGTGTCAAGGAGGCCATGCGAATCGGCAAGGCGTTTATCAAGGGCAGGGGAGTTATCTTGGCGGTGATGGAGCCGAATTTCCTGATGGGCTCTATGGGTTTTGTAGTCGGCGAGAAGCTTTGCGCCGCTGTTGACATGGCGATTGACGAGAGCTTGCCTTTGGTGGTCGTTAGCTGCTCCGGGGGAGCGAGGATGCACGAGGGCGTGGTGTCATTAGGTCAGATGGCCAAGACTTCTGCGGCGTTGGCCAAATTCGACGAGTCCGAGGGACTTTTCATTTCAGTTCTGACGGACCCGACCACCGGCGGCGTGACGGCCAGCTTTGCAATGTTAGGCGATTGTATAATCGCTGAGCCGGGAGCATTGATTGGTTTTGCCGGGCCGCGTACGATTGCTGAAACGATAAAGGTCGAGCTGCCGGAAGGGTTTCAGACGGCTGAGTTTATGTTAGAGCACGGCTTTGTCGATATGATTGTCCACCGCAGAGACCTGCGCAGCGAAATCGCCCGCCTCATAGACTACTGCCAGAAATAATTCGTCACTCGTGGCTCGTGACCTAATTGTCCTCTTTCGAATAATCGCGAAATCTTCTCTTTCACTTCTGGCCGAATATCCGTATAATCTGAGGCTGAAATTTGTTTGGAGCAGGCAATGG
>JAUVYZ010000049.1 GCA_030602845.1 Phycisphaerae bacterium
AAATGGCAGCGGAGAGTCCGAAAAAACAAACCCAATTCAAACCCAAACAAAGCCAATCTCCGAAAAGCCAAAATGAATGTAAACTCACTTATAACAAAGGATTACAGAAAAAAAGATGATTTCGCAGTCCGAAAAAACAAACCCAATTCAAAGCCAATACAAAGCCAATCAAACCCAATCCCCCAGCGCGATACGCAATACGCAATACGAGATACGAGATACAAACCCAATCAAACTCGAAGCGAAGCAAAGATCCCTACGGGTGAGCTTCTCGGAATCCTCAAACCGGGGACCAATTTCAAAGGCAAAAAAATGCCAGATTCACGGCGGCTGGCTCGCTGCGCTATAAAGACAACCGCCGGTCATCGTGTGTTTTTTTGTTCGAGGAAGACCTCCAGGATTTCGGCGGCGGCGACGGCGTCGAGTCGCTTTCTTTTCTTTCCCCTCGTAAGCTGGGCAGGAGCCAATTTTCCCTCGGCGCTGAAACTGCTCAGTCGTTCATCCTGGAAGTGGATGGGGATGTTGAGATGTTCCTTTAATTGGTCGGCGAATTTGAAGATGAGTCTGGCCTGCGGGCCCTGCGAGTCGTCCATATTCAAAGGCAGTCCCAGCACAATGGCTTCGACATTTTCGGTCTCGACTACATCCGCAATCTTTTTTAGCAGGTCTTTTTGGCCCTGTATTACAGCGAGTGGCGAAGCGATGGTCTCGGCGTGGTCACAGATTGCCAATCCCGTGCGCTTATCACCATAATCTATTGCGAGATATCTCATTGTTCGTCGTACCTATATCGCGCCTTCGCTTCGCTCAAGGCCAAGATTGCGTACCGTTGAATTATAGGAATTTTTCTCCGGTGTGCCGCTTTATCAACTCGAGCAGCTCCTTCAGGCGCTGGGTCTGGTCGGCGTGACAAATGAGTGTGGCATCAGGGCTGTGGGCCACGACGATATTTTCCAGGCCAATGGCGGCGATTAGATGGCCCTGGTCTTCGGTAATCAGGATAGAGTTTTTGCAATCGAGCAGCTCGCTTGAGCCGGCAACGACGATGTTATTGTCCCTGTCGGAACTGATAATGTCAGCGAGGGCGGCGAAGGAGCCCATATCGAGCCAACGACAGTCCAACTTTATGGCGTAAACTTTGTCGGCCTTTTCCATAACGGCGTAGTCAATGCTGATTTTGGGTAGTTTTACGAACCATTCCTGAAGGGTTTTCTGCTGATTGGGGCTGCCCCAGTCGGCTTGAATTCTGCGGAGAGGTTCGGCAGCTTCGGGCAGGAATTTTTTCAGGTTGGCCAAGATTGTTTTTGCCTTCCAGACGAACATGCCGGAGTTCCAGAAGTACCGGCCGGTGTCGAGATATTCTTTCGCGGTTTTTTCGTCCGGTTTTTCCTTGAATGCTTCGACGGAATAAATTTTGTTTTCACAATGAGGACACCTTCGGGCGTCGGCACATTTTATATAACCAAGCTGGGTGCTGGGGAAGGTCGGCTGGATGCCGAAAGTAATCATATCGTCCGGATTGTTATTGACAAAGGTCAGGGCATCTTTGATGGCCTGCTGGAGTACTTCGGCAGGCTCTATTATCTGGTCGGCGGTAACAACGGCTATCGCGGCGTCGGGGTCATATTTTGTCAAGATGGCTGCGGCCAATCCTATGGTACCGGCGGTATCGCGGACAGCGGGCTCGGCGATGACATTATTAAACGGCAATTCGGGTAGGTCTTCGCGGACGAGGTCTGCATGGCCGGCGTTTGTGAGAATAATTATGTTCCTCATATCGAATATCGGCGAGAGTCGCTCGAAACAACAGCGCAGAAGTGTTTGGCCATCGAGGAGCTTTAAGACCTGTTTTGGTCGTTTTTTTCGGCTGAGCGGCCATAATCTTTTTCCGGTGCCCCCTGCCATTATCACCGCATAGTCCATTGCCGACCCCTTTTCAAATGAAGACAAAAAATAACACGGGCACAACGATTGCGGCAAAGGCTGCCGTAGTAACCACCCAGAGCGCACTGGCCAACGGGCCGTCTAAATCAAAAACGTTGCTCATTGTTACCATAAGAACGGCACTCGGGGCAGTTGACAGAACTATTATCACTTTTTCAACCAAGCCGTCCAAGTTTCGTCCGGTCAGTGCCAGCAGCCAGATAATCAGAATGGCCGCTGCCGGTGTTAGAATAAATTTTACCGCAACGAGCGGAAAATACAAGTTTATATAGTTTTTGAGCCGAGATAATTTTACGCGCAGGCCAATTGCGAAAAACGACAGGCTGGCGGCGGTGTAAACGAAGATGTCAATAATATGAAATTTCAATACGAAATCAGGGGTTTTGACATTGGCCAAATTTAGAATTACAGCTGTTATTACGGCTGGAATCGCAAGACAACGGGGATCCAAGACCTGTCTGAGCCTGAATGCGGCGTTGGAGTCCTTCAATCGAAGTTCCCGAACCTTCAGCAGAGGGAGAAAGACAAGATAAAAAGTGGGTAAAGAAAGTAAGAGGTATATGTTGGCCAGGGCGAGGCCGACTGCACCAAATAAAGCATAGCAGACGAATGCGCCGCCGGTATATCCGATATTGCTGAGGCCCCCCGCCAGAATGAGTGTCAATCGGCTTCTTCGGTCGAGCTTGAGGAAAGAAAACAATCCTGCTGAAAGAGCGGTGCTTGTGAGCATTAAACATAAGCCAACTATCGGCAGCCAAATGAGCTGGCGGCTCAACTGCATGCGCCAGATTACGAGCAGTGCAATGAGCCAATTGAAAGAGACCAGGACGGCGGTCATTATCTTTTTGGCCAGGTGCTCCGGCACCCCAAACCGATTGCTTGCGAGGTAACCGGAAGCCAAGCCGCCTACTAACACTGCAAACATACTTGCGAGGCGAAGGCGAGAATCTATTGCAGACAAATGTGCCAAAACATTGGAAAAAACCAGGTGCATCAGACCAGAAAGTCTCCGTCGATTTTGGTTAGGGATTGAATTTGCTGTGCCAATTCTTCACATTTACGACCCATCTCGTCGCAGCCGGACTTGCCCTCAAGGGCGGGGATAGCTTCTCTGACAAACTTAACAGCAGGCTGATTGTAAGTATCGATTTTGAACAATGCGCCGGCAAAAGAAGTTGTTACCTCATACAAATAAATAAACTGACCGACTGTATAAGCATTTACTTCATCGAACACAACCGTCAGGCAGGGACGTTTGCAGTGCAGAAGGGCATACTCGGTAGCTTTCTTTTCGTTGTTGAGCAGTGTGCCCAAATCTTTACCTGCGAGAAAGGCGAGTTCAGGGGCACTGTCAGGAGCCGGTCCTATTTTGAGCTTTTTGTCGAAATTATTGACCTGGAGGAAAGTGAACAATTTATCGTTAGGCCCCTCAAGGTATAACTGCACCTGGCTGTGCTGGTCGGTGGCGCCGAGGGCCTTTATGGGTGTGGGGCCTATGTGAACTTCGTCGCCGGTCAAATCCTTTGCTTTGCCGAGACTTTCGGCCCAGAGCTGCCGATACCAATCAGCCAAATCTTTGAGGCGGAAGCTATAGGACATCATTACGGAGATTTTTTTGCCTCGATTATAAAAGTGGTAATTTATTGCGGCGTTAACTGCGGCGGGGTTTTTGTAAAAATCCTCGCAGCTAACCCTGCTGTCCATATCCCGGGCGCCTGCCAAAAGGGAATCGATATCAACTCCGCACATAGCCGCACCGAACAGGCCAACAGCACTTAAGACGCTAAATCTGCCGCCGACACCCTGCGGAACTTCGAGACAGCGCAAAGCCGCATCAGCGGCGATTTTGCAAAGAGGACCCTGCGTGAGGTCAGTGGTTATGATTACGTGGTTTTGTAAGCCTTCGGGACCGAGCTTGTCCAGAAGCAGTTGACGGATAATCATAAATTGGCTTAGAGTCTCCGTGGTTTGGCCGGATTTGCTGATAACATTAAAAATAGTCTTGTCGAGCCTATCACTAACCCAGTCTAAAAATAAACCAAACTGGACAGGGTCAATGTTGTCAAAGACGAAGAGACGAGGGCTGGAGTGTTGCGTGTCGTCAAGATTGTGCATATAAGGATTCAGTGCGGTTTGCAGCGCGATGTTGCCGAGGGCGGAGCCACCGATGCCGAGGACAACGAGATTTTCGCATCGGTCTTTAAGCTCTGCAACCAGCCCTTTGACCTTTTGAGAAATCTCTTTGCTATAAGGGAGGTCTCTATATGGAGTTTTGCCGTCTTTTCTTTCATTGTTTAGTTGAGAAATCAGCGGCGAGGTTTCTTCGGCAAGGGCTTTTAGCTGTGCGGGAGTAATACCGTGCTCGGTGCCTATAAGCTCCGCAGTAGCATTTTTGTAGTAAAGTTTAATTTGCGATTCCGACACTGGTACGTTCCTTTCGCATTCGTTCTTAAGCTTTCTGCTTACATCTCACCCTTGCGGAAAATCGGAGCGCAAGGGTAAAGTGCACAACATCCCCACCGGCAAGAAGTCAAATGTACTCGACCTCGATGCCAAGTGAGTGGCCCAACTCACACCTATCGTCTGCCGATGTGCTCGACCTTGATTCCGGCAAGCTGGCAGTAGGCCTTGAACGTAAGCTCCAGGTCGCCATATATAAACAACTGGTGGAAGCCCCGTGTGTCACGCGAGTCGGGCACGTCATCCATCTCAAGCTCGACAGAGGTTCTGCAGCCGCCGGCAGGTGGTGTTTCAATGTTGCGAAGGACGCGTCCGGTTCCGAGGATGATTTTGTCGGGCCTTCAAACTCCATAACGGTGACTTTCTGGTTGATGCGCCAGAGCACCTGTGGCGAGACACCAAGCTCAGACTCGGAGTGGTTGCGGAGAATGAAAGGCTCGTGGGGCTTGTCGAAGCCATCGAGCTTTGTGGGACAGGAGCAGTGGGCGCCTATCAGTGTGTTGTTGACAGTGTTTGGCACGGGGTCCTGCATAAAGCCGGGCCGGTCGCACAGAAGACTCGTGAGCCGCAAAGAGATAGCAGCGTTTACGTCGGCTTCACAACAGCCGACGGAGCCCTCATCGTTGAGCTTCAGCCAGGCCATGCAAGGGGGACAGGGAATCAAACGGCTCCCAATCAAACCCAAACAATCCACAGAGATGCCTTGACAGTTCTCGGCTGCCATAATATGCCGGGCGACGACATAACACTTTGCTGAGTTGAGGATATCCTGTTTGTTCGGCTCGACAATCTTTTTGGCGTTCCTGGTGTAGTAGTTGGCGATGGCTCGCATCTCGTCGGTGGTCTCGGCCTTTTTGAACTCCTCCGGGAAGCGCTTGCGAGGGATGTAGTGGAGGGTGGTGCCGATGACGTTGAGTTTGCGGTCATAAGTTTTATTGCCTGCGATGATGCAGAGGCGGTTATTCTTCATCTGGTGGATGGTGATGAAAATTTTCAGGCCGAAGGCAAGCCAGTCAAGGTCCTGGGTTGAAGCAACAAAGACGCCTGGAATATTGCGGGTTGCCTGGAGGTCTCCGGTGAAAGAAGTGCCCATCGGGCTAAAGACAATCGTCGGGATATTGCCACGATTTTTGGCAATGTTGTTGGTTTTGCTCCAGGAGTTGAAGCCCCGATGGTGTAGGCACATACTGATAACCATTAGGCCATCCGGCGGGTTTTCTTTGACATCTTTGAGGAATGCACTGACGAGGTTATCAGTGTGGAGGGGCTCTTTTGTTATCTGCAGGTTGACGCTGTGCTTTTTGGCGGCGTCGTTGAGAATCTTAGTGTATTGGCGCTGGCGTGCTTTGATGTCGTAGGCGGCGCCGGGCCAGCCCATCCAGTATTTGTCGATGTTCGGACGGATAAACACAGCGCGGACAAGGGGCTTTTTGGCGGACTTCGGCTCGGCGGCGAACAACGATGAGGTGAAGTCGAGCAGGCCGGTCTGCGTGGCCGCGGCCAGGGCACCGGCGGTTGCGAGGAAGCCGCGACGGCTCATTGTGCAGGAACAGCAGGATTTGGCACAGTTTTTGTGGGCTTGCATTATGATTCCTCCTAAAATGTAATGTTTCAATTAACTTTTCTTAAAATACATAAGTCTATAACCAACTCCGGCTAAACCACCGGGGCTGTCAATTATCATTTCATTATAACCTGAAGGAGTCGATACGCAACTCAAATTTCCTGAGAAAGTATTATCGTATATCTTATTGCATATAATGTCGCCGGGCCGGCGACGGCTAAACAAATAAGAATCCTGTGTAAAACACCGGAGTTCAAAATCGGTCAGTTCGAGTTAATCAACTTAATTGGACATCTATCGGTTCCTTTGTGCTCTTATCGAACGAGAAGGTGCCGGTCAGTCGGCGGTCGCCCCGGCGTGCGGTAACTTTGTATTGGCCGAAAAAGCCGCGGAAGCGTGCTTTGCCGCCGGCTTCGAGCGTTGTTTCGGTCTGTGTCCACCATTTGTCTTTGATGAGGCGTTCTAATTGTTCGTAAGCAGGCTTTGGCGTCATATCCGCCCGTAGAAATCCGGCTGGCGCTCGCTGCCATGCACCCTGGTCGGTGAAGTCCCACCAGGTGATGGCCTCGACGGCGGGATGCGAGAAAAGGACACGATAAAACTCGGCCGCCTGCTCGGCCTGGCGTTTCTCGCCTTCCGGTGTGGTATTCCAGCCCTGGCTTGTCCTTGGGCCGGAGACAACCGTCGTCTCGGTGAAATGCAGCGGCTTTTCAAATTTCGCAAATTGCTGACAGACGTCCCACGTGCGCTGCGCTCCCCAGTAGCGGCCGTGCATATGCGATTGTATGCCGATGACGTCGTAAAGCGGCCGGCCGCTGTCGTCTACAAGCTGGGAGATTACTTTTTCGGCATAAGCCGGGTCGGTTCGATAATCGTTGATGACAAGCGTGGCTTTGGGATTGGCCTTGCGTGCCGACTTGAACGCCTCACGGACGTACGCCCCGACGCCCATTCTGCGGATGGCCTCGGTCAACTTCGGCGCATCCTTTTTGGCTTTATCGCGGTCGTAATGCGTGGCCTCGTTGACGACGTCCCAGATGTCGATGTCATTTTTGAACAGCCGAACACAACGCTCGATGCGCTTGAACTGGGCCTGCATTGCCGCTTCAGGCTCTTCCGGCAGCCACTTTTGCTCACCCCAGTTCCAGGCGAGCGGATGGCCCTTGGTCGTTACGTTGTGGGCCTTGCACCAGCGGATGAGCTCCTCGGTACGGGCGTCATCCGGTTTGCCGCGCTGCCACTCGTAATTCCACCAGTAGAAAGGCAGCGTTGCGAAGTTTAGCAGCGCAGCGAAGTGCTTTTCGTAGGCAGCATTGTCCTCAGGCGTCCTGCACCGGCTCAGCTTGAAGATATTGCATCCGAAGAGAAACTTGTGCCGCGTCTGGGCGATTTTGGCAGTCAGAGAGGATTTAAGTGGTTTGCCGTCCGGCCCGAGAAGTCTCAACACCGCATTGCCTTTGCGGTGCTTTTCAATGCGGGCATCGGTCTGGCCGAGAATCTGGCCTTTAGCCTTCTTGCCGCCGGTGTCTTGCTCCTGCGCAGCAAGCAGGGACGCCGGTATTGTTAGCGAGACCGCACCCAGGCCGGTGGCTTTGAAAAAATCACGACGATTCATAAAATCCTCCTTTCACAAGAGTTTTGAAAGCCCTCTGCCGGATGCAGCCATTTTACAGAGGTCCTTCTTATCACTCAATATTCAAGACAAAAAAGGCACAACTTAGTTTCGGCTGTGCCTTTCGGTTCCAAATGACCACCCTCCGTTCTCATCACTTTTAACTCAAGAATGTCCCGTTAAAAACTTTATCCGGATTTATTAGTTAAGGCAGATTATCAAAGTAATACGCTTGCTCCTGTCACCTCATCTACCATTTCAATTTCCTTAAATTTGCAGAAATGCTCGAGTTCTTTGGTGATGTCTCCATAGCATGTTTGGCGGTGCAATCCGTGTGACCAGTTTTTCCATAATTTTTCCACATCGCCGTCCACCTTAACTGTAATCTTGGTACGACAGCCCCTGTCGTGCTCAAGCGAGACCGGAGTATCGATAATTTCGCCCGTGAAGTATCGCAAGAGGTCTGTGCCAATCAATATTGCCTGAGTGACTTTTTGGCCGATGCGCATTTTTGCCTGAACGACAACCCCTGCCTGCCGTTCCATAACGGTGCGTAGCTTGTATGAAGCAGCCGGCCCATCCGGGCCGTCCATTTTGGGTGTCCCCAGACAGTGAGCGAGAATGATACTGTTGTTGGATTCGTCTACCGTAGGGTCACTGATAAAACCGGGCTTTCCCACCAATCCCTGGAATATTATGTGAGTCATAGCGGAGCGTAAATCCGATTCGCAAATACCGCCTAATCCCATATTATTCAGCCGGGCAAAACCGACACAGGGAAAGGCAGGGAGTTTACGGTACGCTGGAGCATAGGTACCATAACAATCAACGGTCATTACGGTTGCATCTTCATCATCCAAAACCTTTTCAAAAGCCAGCGCCAGTTTGCAGGACTTGAATATTTCTTCTCTGGGCGGCTCTACAACTCTAACGGCTCCTTTGATCCAGCGGTCGGTCTCTGCCTTTGCCTCACCATCGCTAACAGCATTATAAGCGTTGAGCACTTGTTCTCGCTTGATTTGTTTAATCTCTGTGCCAAACTTATTTTTTATATTGTTGGCATATCCAGCAAATGACCGAGTCGTAACGTTAAGAATCTTAGCTTCCCTTAAATGATGAATCGCGCGAAAAGGTCTTATAGCAACAGCCAGTTGTTTATAATCACCGGTGAGCATGCATTCCAATTTGGCTCCCAGCTCCTGCTTACGTAATGAGCCGAATCCGGTCCATCCATGCCCGGAATACGGAACGGCAAACACCGTTGTCGGCTTTTGTGATTTGAGAATTTCCTGCAGAGTACCCCCTGTTCGCATTGTGAGGTGAATCACCAGGATGCCGTCAACATCTTCTAATCTGCTTTTGAGTTGAGCAACCTGCGCCGGAGAACCGACCAGTTCATCCAGCACAAAATCTACATCAGACAATTCGTCTTTTAATTTTGCAAATTCTGATTCATAAAACCGGACCTCGTCCTTCAAATTCAAGCCCGGTTTTGGCCAATAGTCATTACCCGGTGTTCCCATGTAAATCCTGGCAACTTTAACTTTTGTTCTTCTGCAGCCGGGGCTTATAAGTCCTGGGCTTTTCCTGCTCAAGACCATTTGCCTTTGACAGCCGATACCGGCGAGGCATAGAGCGCTTCCGGCTGCCGTTAGTTGCAGAAACTCTCTTCGATTAATTTCTTTTTTCATTGCAATCTCCTTTTTTAACTTTTCCTCAAGCCCTTTGCCAAATACAGTTATTTTGCAGAAGTCTTATTCGTGCTCAGGCGTCAGTGTTTCAAACTGCTGTCTACTAAAGACTTCATTTCTTCAAAAGGTCGGCGTATTTTAGCATAAGTGTCTTTGTCTGTCCAGAGTTAAATTTGACTACGACAATGCTGTTTTCGCCCATATCATTGAATTCTTTGACTGTGCCAGGGCCGAAAGTTTTATGTCGTACCAACTGGCCTTTTTTGAATTTCGAATTTCGAATTTGTGCCACGTCAGTATCATTATAAAGATGTTGATTTTCGGCAGTTTGTTCGGTGAAGTCCAGGCCAAGTTCAAAAAGAAACTGCGAGGGTATCGTTCTTAACAACTGGCCTCGCACTGTTCGGTATCGGGCACAACTTATATGAAGCTGCGTTTTGGCGCGGGTTATGCCGACAAAAAGGAGCCGGCGTTCTTCCTCCAGCTCATTCTCATCTTCGCCGGTGCTGCTTCTTTCGTGCGGTAATAAGCCATGTTCGAGGCCGACGATAAAGACATTTTCAAATTCGAGGCCTTTTGCACTGTGCAAGGTCATCAGAGCAACACGGCCGCTGGAGGCGTCATAGGCATCGACATCACTGAAGAGCGAGATTTGCTGAAGATAATCGAGCAGTGAGGGTTGCTCTGCCTGCTGGTCATATATGTGAGTGGCATTTATCAGCTCGTTGACGTTTTCGAGGGCGG
>JAUVYZ010000136.1 GCA_030602845.1 Phycisphaerae bacterium
AACTGCCGATAGAGAATTTGCGAAAAAAGCGCAAGAGCTCAATAGCGGTTATGACCAAGATGGCCAAAAGGGACGAGATTGACGCGGTCATTTCTGCAGGTAATACCGGCGCCTGTGTAGCCGCCTTCCAGATGAGGATGAGAAACCTGCCCGGTGTTAATCGGCCTGGAATAGCGGTAGTGTTTCCCACGTTTGAAGGGCCGGTGACAATATGCGATGTGGGGGCGAACATCGCCTGTAAGCCAATAAATCTTTATCAATATGGGGCAATGGCCAGGGTGTATTCAAGACATTTGCTCGGGATTGAAAACCCAAGGGTCGGTCTTATGAGCATCGGCCAGGAGGACGCAAAGGGTAATGAGGTCGTTAAAAAGGCGCGTGAGCTGTTGAAATCGGATTCCAATATGAATTTCGTCGGGAATATTGAGGGCAGAGATATCTTCAAGGGTGTTTGCGACGTTGCAGTTTGCGAAGGTTTCGTCGGCAATGTAATCTTGAAGCTGACCGAAGGGCTTGTTGACGGCCTCTTTAAGGCCATAAAATACGAGCTTGTCGCAGAGAAGCTTCGACTTGCTATGAAGTTCAGGCCCGTGATGAAAAGAATTTACAGGAAATATGACTATAACGAATACGGCGGTGCGCCGTTGTTGGGAGTTAACGGCACAGCGATAATCTGCCACGGGTCAAGCCAGAGCAGAACGATAAAAAATGCCATTCTGGCCTCCAAAAAATACCATACGGAAAAAATAAACGAAAAGATCACTGAATACCTGTCGGGAACCTGTGTAAGGACATCTGATGAATCCCGTTAGACATTGCGAACCCTCCCCTACTTATCGCGCAGTTATCACCGGTCACGGCTCCTTTGTGCCGGCGAGAACACTAACGAATGATGACCTCGCAAAGATGGTGGACACTACAGACGAATGGATTACGACTCGGACAGGCATCAAGGTTCGACACATTACTACTGACAACGAAACCACCGCATTTTTAGCTACGGAAGCAGCCAAAAAGGCCCTGGCCGACGCAAATCTCGATGCCGGCGAGCTTGAACTTATTATTGTGGCAACCATTACGCCGGAAATGGTTTTCCCTTCGACGGCGTCCTTTGTCCAGCGTGCTCTGCAGGCAAAGAAAGCCTGGGTATTTGATTTGGCCGCTGCCTGCAGCGGTTTTGTGTATGGTTTGTCTATTGTCCAGCAGTTCCTGGAGAGCGGCCGATTTAATAACGCACTTGTAATAGGGGCTGAAACCTTGACCAAGATTACCGACTGGAGCGACCGGACGAGCTGCATTCTTTTCGGGGACGGCGCAGGAGCCGTCGTACTTGAGCGGCACAATGACGGACGCGGTATTTTATACAGCACTATGTCTGCAGATGGGGACCGCTGGGAAGCATTGAATTGCCAGGCCTACGGTTCCCGCTATCCGGCGGATAAAAAGTTAGACGACCCGAAAAAAATCTATATGGAAATCAAGGGCAGAGAAGTCTATCAACAGGCTGTTCGACGCATCGTTGAAGCCGTTACCAAGTGTATGAATCATTGCGGATTGACCATCGACGATATTGCGATGGTCATTTCGCACCAGATGAACGCAAGGATTATCGAGTCCGCAGCGAAGCGGTTAAAGCTGCCTGATGAAAAGGTGTTTTTGAATATCGCCGAATACGGCAATACATCAGCGGCCTCAGTGCCTATTGCCTTTGATGAGTGCTTCAGGCAGGGTAAAATCAAAGAAAGTGATGTTGTCATTTTCGTAGCTTTTGGTGCAGGGTTGGCCTGGGGAGCAACTGTAATTCAATTTTAAGTTTAGCCCCCAGGTTTATCCTGGGGAGTATTTAGCCGTCGTCGGCACGGCGACGCAATACGATATACGACGGGTGGCAGCCTCAAGCGCAGCTTGGGGATGGCCCAGACGCAATACGAACTATGAAGACCGCTTTTTTATTTCCGGGACAGGGCGCTCAGGCTGTAGGAATGGGCGCCGAAATTGCCGAGTTTTTTCCCGCAGCGGCAGAGATTTTTGAGAAGGCAAACAACATTCTTGGGTTTGATTTGAGCGGGACCTGCTTCGAGGGCCCTGCGGAACAATTAAATACCACGGCGATTTCGCAACCTGCGATTTTTGTAACTTCCGCCGCCATATTAGAGGTCCTCAAGACGAATCCTGCCACCAGGGGGATAAGTGCGGATGTAACGGCGGGTCTTAGTCTGGGTGAATATACCGCCCTCTATGCCGCAGGTGTGATTAGTTTTGAGGACGCACTTATTCTGTGCAGCAAACGCGGCCGCGCAATGCAGCAGGCCGCTGACGCTACCGAAGGTGCGATGGTTAGTATCATCGGCCTTGACGAAGAAAAAGTTAGTGAGCTTTGCGCCGAAGCCGGCGAGGGTAAGCTTTTGGCCGCTGTTAATTTTAACTGCCCGGGGCAAATCGTAATAAGCGGCAGTAAGGCGGCCTGCAAGCGAGCTGAAGAATTGGCGGCAAAGTACGGCGCTATAAAGGCGGTGCCGTTAGAAGTGGCCGGCGCTTTTCATACTGAAATGATGTCCACTGCGGCAGACGCGCTTAAAGAGGCATTACAAAAAAGCCAGATTTCGGAGCCGTCGGAAACCATGATTATTGCCAATATTAACGCTGAGTATTATCAGAGCGCTAAAAAAATCGTAGAAGGCCTGATAAAGCAATTGACTTGCCCGATACTCTGGCAAAAATGTATGGAACGACTTTTGGCTGACGGAGTTGAAAGGTTTTACGAGATCGGGCCGGGCAGGGTCCTGACGGCACTTTGCCGAAGAATCAGCAGAAAAACAAAGGTCGTCAATGTAAGCAACCTGGAAGCTATAAAGGATTTATCAGGGTCTTGAGCTAATGAGAATCGAGATTGCCGCGCTCGGCTATGCCTCGCTCGCAATGACAGGGGGAATGTCGGTGGGTAATTTGGGAATTTGATTTGGAGATTAGCAAGATGTCGGAAAAAAGACTGGCTGTTGTAACGGGTGCTGCCAGAGGGATAGGCCGGGCAATTGTTCTTGAATTGCTCAAGCAGGGTCGCATCGTAGCCGGGCTGGATATAAATGCCGAGCAGCTTGGCGAACTTGAAAACATTGTAAAAGAAGCCGGCTTTACGGTTGTAACTAAATGTGTGGATATAACCGATACGGCCAAATTCACCGAGACACTTGAAGCTCTGGCTTCCGAATACGGCGGGATAGGTATTCTTGTGAACAACGCCGGCATTACGCGTGACGGGCTGATTATGCGAATGAGCGATGAGGATTTTGATAAGGTCATTGACGTTAATCTTCGAGCGGCTTTTGTTGCGACTCGGACCGCGGTAAGGTCTATGGTTCGCAACAAATTCGGCCGGATTATCTCTCTCAGCTCGGTTTCCGGTGTGATGGGCAACGCCGGTCAAAGTAATTATGCGGCCAGCAAAGCAGGCCTGATTGGCCTGAGCAAGTCAGTGGCGCGTGAGATAGCGAAAAAGAATGTAACAGCGAATTGCGTTGCGCCCGGCTTTATTGTTACCGAGATGACGGACAAATTGCCGCAGCCGGTCAAAGATGCTGCAAAGCAGATGATACCATTGCGAAGATTTGGCAGCGTTGACGACGTGGCGAAGGCCGTTGCATTTCTTGCAAGCGACCAGGCCGCCTATATCACGGGCCAGGTGCTTTGTGTGGACGGCGGTATGGCAATGTAATCTCGTATTGCGTATAACGTCTTGTGAATAGTCGTTAATACGCCTGTCGGAAGCGTATCTATCGATATTTAGTCGTTAGTGGGCACCCCCAAAAAAAATAAAAAAATAGTTGTTGACAACTGCTTTAGCAGGTATTATACCCGCCAAGATAAAAAATGACGCTACCAGTGATTAGTATTAGTTACTGTTACCGGCGACTGGTTTGGTTGTGAGGTTACGGAATAAATTCCTATTAGACCAGGGAGGAAAAACAAGTGAGTGTTGATGACGTAGATGTTCAGGCAATTGAAAACAAAGTGATCGACATAATAAGTGAGCAAATGGGCACAGACAAGTCTGAAATAACACGTGAGACCTCATTTATTAACGATTTGAACGCCGACTCGCTGGATACGGTTGAACTGGTTATGGAGTTCGAAGACGAGTTTGATATGAGTATTCCCGACGAAGAGGCCGAGAAAATCCAGACGGTCGGTGCCGCGGTTGATTACATCGTCAACATTGTACATTCCAAAAGCCAAGAGTAGCGAACAAGTTTAGTATGAGTAAACGGCGAGTCGTTATAACAGGCTTAGGCTGCGTTACCGCCTTGGCCGAGTCCGTTGAAGGCCTTTTCACTGCGCTGTGCGAAGGTAAAAGCGGCGTCTCCACCATAGAATCCTTTGACACCAGTGAATATCCGGTAAGGTTCGGCGGCGAGATAAAAAGCTTCGACGTAAAAAAATACGTTGACCACCGCGAAAGCAAACGAATGGACCGCTTCTCGCAGCTTGCAATCGCTGCAGCAATCCAGGCGATAAATGACAGCGGCTTGGATTTTGCCAAAGAGGACTCATTCCGAGTCGGAGCAGTCGTTGGCACTGGCATAGGCGGCATACAGGAAATCGAACAACAGCATGAAAAGCTTTTGAAGAAAGGCCCAGGCCGCGTTTCCCCTTTCTGCGTCCCTCGCCTTATGGCCAACGCCGCCAGCGGCAATATTGCCATTCGTTACGGCCTGCGGGGTCCCAATTTTTGTGCTGTTAGCGCCTGTGCTTCGGGCAGTCATGCCATTGGCGAAGCGTTTTCCAATATTCTCTCTGGACGAAGTGACGTCATCATAACCGGCGGCGCAGAAGCAGCTCTTAGTCCCGTCGGGTTGGCCTCATTTTGTGCCGCGAGGTCTATGAGCACCAGAAATGACAACCCCAAGGCCGCTTCCAGGCCCTTCGATAAGGACAGAGACGGATTTGTCCTTTCTGAGGGTGCCGGCATTGTCGTTTTAGAAGAATATGAACACGCGAAGAAGCGCGGCGCAAATATATACGCCGAGCTTCTCGGCTACAGTGCAACCAACGATGGTTACCATATTACCGCCCCACTGCCGGACGGCAAAGGTGCTGCGACAACAATGAAGCTGGCACTAATTGATGGGCGCGTCGAAACAGAGAAAGTTGACTATATCAATGCACACGGGACAGGAACGGAGCTAAATGACATTGCTGAAAGTATGGCTATCAGGGCTATTTTTGGTGAGCACGCTTACAAATTGCCTGTCAGCTCGACCAAAAGCAGTCTCGGCCATCTGCTTGGCGCAAGCGGCGCCGTTGAGCTTATAGTATGTGTAAAAGCCATCAATGAATCCGTTATCCCACCCACTATAAACCTCGATAATCAGGACGAGCGATGCGACCTGCGGATGGATTTTGTGCCGCTGGAAGCTCGCCAAACAAAGGTCAATATTGCGATGAGCAACTCATTCGGCTTCGGGGGCCATAATGCCTGCCTGGTTATCGGAAAAATTTAGCACATCTCGCTCCGCACAGTATTATGCGCACGATGAATCACGCAGAACAAACACATCCGTTTAGACTAAATAGCTTGAAACAGTACGCACCTCAGTTATAATCTTTAAGATGAATATAGTCTGGGCTATTATACTCCTGGCTGGTGGGCTGGTGATATTATGGAAATCCGCCGACCTGCTGGTGGCGGGAGCGGTTGCACTGGCAGAACGGCTCGGCGTCAGTCCGCTTATCATCGGGCTGACCATCGTGGCTATGGGAACTTCGGCGCCTGAGGTGGCCGCCAGCATTGCCGCTGCTATCGGAGACAACGGGGACATCGCCATCGGCAATGTTTTCGGTTCCAACATTGCCAATTTAGCTCTTGTCGGCGGCCTGGTCGCCCTTATTCGGCCGCTCAGGATTCAATCGCGAACGCTGCGCCGTGAGATACCTGTGATGTTATTGGTGGCGCTGTTGTTATGGCCTGTTTTACATAATTCATACCTGTCACGCCCGGAAGGCTTT
>JAUVYZ010000246.1 GCA_030602845.1 Phycisphaerae bacterium
GCAAAGTACATCCATACCGTCGAAAGCGGCCTCTGGGAAAAGCCCACCAACCTTAACAACGTAGAAACGTGGGCCAATATCCCAGCTATCATAAACCGGGGTGGGGAATGGTTCGCCGGCATCGGAACGGAAGAGTCCAAAGGAACGAAGGTATTCAGCCTGGTTGGAAAGGTCAGAAATACCGGGCTTGTGGAAGTCCCTATGGGCATCACACTCAGGCGCATCGTTAAGGAAATTGGCGGGGGGATAGCCGGCGGCAAGAGTTTTAAGGCAGTCCAGACCGGTGGTCCATCCGGGGGATGCATACCAGCAGAACACCTCGATGCGCGGGTGGACTTCGACGAGCTTACCAAGCTGGGTTCGATGATGGGCTCCGGCGGCATGATAGTTATGGACGAGGACACTTGCATGGTGAGAGTAGCGAAGTACTTTACCAACTTTCTGCAGAAAGAATCCTGCGGCAAATGCACCCCCTGCCGAGAGGGGTTGTCCCAGATGCTGCACATTCTCGAGCGCATAACCAAGGGAGAGGGAGAAGTCGGCGACGTCGAGGAGCTTGAGGGTTTGGCAGAGCTTTTGGAGGGGACGGCCCTGTGCGCCCTTGGGAAAACTGCCGCAAACCCCATCGTCTCCACCATACGTTATTTCCGCGACGAATACGACGCACACATTAAAGAGAAGCGCTGCCCGGCAAAAGAGTGTCGCGGTCTGTTCCGTTACGCGATAGACCCGGAGGCCTGTACGGCTTGTGGTATTTGTCTGAAGAACTGCCCGGCGGATGCAATAACCGGTGAAAAGAAAGTTGCGCATAAAATTGACCAGGAAAAGTGCACGCTCTGCGGGACGTGTTGGGAAAAATGTCCCTTCACCGCAGTGTTAAAGGTATGAGGAAAGGTAAACCAGTGCCTACGGTAACCATAGACGGGTGTAAGGTCGAGGTTGAAAAGGGCGAGACGATTTTAGACGCCGCTAAAAAGGCTGGTGTCTGGATACCAACCCTGTGCTATCACCCCGCCGTTTCAAGCGATGCATCGTGTCGGCTCTGCATGGTGGAGCTTGACCGCGGCGAGTGGAGGCAACTTGTTACGGCCTGTAATTACCCCGTGCGGCGTGACATTGTCGTTTACGTTTCCAGCGAAGGGGCACAGCAGGCCCGTCGCGGCGTGATGGAGCTATTGCTTGCGAGGGCGCCGGACAGCCAGGAGCTAAAGGCATTGGCCGAACGTATGGGTGTGAAAGAAACGCATTACCCGAAGGTCACGGAGAGTCAGCGAAATTGCATCCTGTGCGGCTTGTGCGTTCAGGTATGTGAGGAGATAATTGGTCAGGCGGCTATCGGGTTTGCCGGTCGCGGCGTGGACCGGGCGGTGGCCTCGCCCTTCCGGCAGCCTTCCGAGGATTGCATCGGCTGCGGGGCGTGTGCTGCCGTTTGCCCGGTGGGGACCATCAAAGTCAGGATTCATAAAGATGAGCAGGAGGTGGAGATATCCCCGTTCAAGTCGCGGGCGAAATTGCTTATTTGTGAGGAATGCGGAGCGCCCATTATCAGTATGCAGGTAAGTGAGCAGGCCCTGGGCAAAGTCGAAGTGAATTGTGAAGAATTCCGTGAACGTGCGCGTCTCTGTCCGAAATGCAGGAGGTCGCAGACTGCCGGGCGGCTCAAAGCTGCTAAGTTTTGCAAAAAAGAGTGAGTCTGCCGTAAAATGACGGACAGTGAGGCGATTTAGAAGCTCTGCTTGAAACGCGAGATGAAATATGATAGTTTATCTGGTTTCAACACTCTTGAAGTGAACTAATTACAAAGGAATTGTTTATGGACCCGAAAAAACGTAGTAGCGACAAAGCGGCGCAAGAGATGCTCAAACATACGAATGAGGCAGGTTTGGAAACCGCCTGGGACAGATTTGAGCAGCAAGAACCACAATGTGGCTTTGGAAAACTTGGGGTGTGTTGCCGGATTTGCACTATGGGGCCTTGCCGAATCGACCCCTTTGGGGAAGGGCCACAAGCCGGCATCTGCGGTGCTACGGCTGATACGATTGCGGCGCGAAACCTGGTGCGAATGATTGCCAGCGGTGCTGCGGCACATTCCGACCATGGCCGGGACGTTGCGCACACATTCAAGATAGCGGCCGGCAGCGACAGTTGTGATTATATGGTCAAGGACGAGCTGAAATTGAGGGAAGTTGCGGCAAGGTACGGCATCAAAGTAGAAGGCAGGGATACAAAGGAAATCGCCGGCGACCTGGCTGACGCGACGCTGGCGGAGTTTGGCAAGCAGGAAGGAACGCTTGTTAGCGCGGCGGCTTATCCGCCGCCGGCCAGGCAAAAGGTCTGGGAAAAACTGGGCGTAACTCCTCGTTCGATTGACCGTGAAATTGTTGAGATTATGCACAGAACCCATATGGGGGTAGGCTCAGACTACAAGAATCTTGTAAAACAGGGTATCCGAGCGTCGCTGGCGGACGGATGGGGCGGGTCGCTTATCGCAACGGAGCTTTCTGATATTTTGTTTGGCAGCCCCTGTCCGATTCGGTTCGGCGCCAATCTCGGCGTGCTTGATGAGAAACAGGTCAATATAATTGTTCACGGTCACGAGCCGACCTTGTCAGATATAATCGTGGCGGTCTCGCAGGAGCAGGAACTTATAAAAATGGCGGAGGAGAAAGGGGCTAAAGGCATTAACAGTGTTGGTATGTGCTGCACGGCTAATGAGATACTGATGCGCCACGGGATACCGGTTGCGGGCAATTTTCTCCAGCAGGAATTGGCGGTAATGACCGGCGTGGTGGAGGTTATGCTGGTAGATGTTCAGTGCATCATGCCCGCGCTGGGGTCACTGTCGAACTGTTTCCATACAAAGCTTATTACAACTTCGCCCAAGTGTAAGATTGCCGAAGCAGAGCATATTGAATTCGAGGAAGATAGGGCAGCCGAAATTGCACGCCAAATCATCAAGCTTGCTATTGAGAATTTTGCGAACAGAAAAGGCAAGGTCAAGATTCCGAAGGTGACGGAGCACGGGATTGCGGGTTTTACAACGGAAAATATTTATTACCATCTCGGCGGCCGATTTCGCGCCAGCTATCGGCCATTGAATGATGGTATTATTTCAGGACGACTGCGAGGAGCAGCGGGGGTTGTCGGCTGCAATAATCCCAAGCAGGTGCACGACTATGGTCATATTACAATGATAAAAGAGCTTATCAAGAATGATGTTTTGGTGGTGAGCACCGGCTGCAGTGCGATAGCTGCGGGGAAGGCCGGGCTGATGAGACCGGATGCGGCTGCCAAATATTGCGGCAAGGGGCTGGCTGAGGTCTGCGAGACTGTGGGTATACCACCGGTCCTTCACGTTGGCTCTTGTGTGGATAACAGCAGGATTTTGACGGTTCTGGCAAACGTAGTTGCCGAAGGCGGGCTTGGCGACGATATCTCAGATTTACCC
>JAUVYZ010000094.1 GCA_030602845.1 Phycisphaerae bacterium
GCACCGATACGGTTGATTAACTTGCCGGCGGTATCGTAGTGGATGACAATTCGATTGCCTGCATCGGCAACAAACACATCGCTTTTAGAAACAGCGATGCTGGTCAAGACCGCATCATCACCCAGACTCTGCCAGGTTGCCAACCGCTTTCCGCGGCCGTCATAAACTTCCACATGCTCCTTCATTCCGATATAAAACTTACCATCATTATCAACCGTCAAGCACCGCGGGGAATCAGCGAGCTTAACCTCACGAACCAAATCGCCACTATCGGCGAATATACGAATGACTTTGTCGCCCGCGACGCAGACACGTCCTTCGAGATCAATAGCAACGGCCCGCGCAGTCTTGAGCCCCGTGCTTATTACCCCCGCCGATTCTTCGTAGAGAATCAGATTCGGGTCAATCTTTGCCAAATCTTCAATATCATAGATAAATTCTGTGCCAAGGCCGCTGCCTTTCTCACCTGTTACGTCAAGTTTTACCAGGGCAATAACGGCAACGACAATAGCAAGTGCAACAAGCACACCTGCCAATATTTCAATATTTGTTATCCCCGTTCGCCTGCTCATTTCAGCACCTCACCAATTTCTACAATCAAATTTGCCAAAATTCATTATAACAAATAGCCCTGTGGCGTTCAACCCGACCGGACTACCGCCCGGTGACATCAAGACATATCATTCGTTTCAGGTCGCGCAAAACAAGACAGCCGGATGCGATTGCCATAGGCCCCCAGGAATCCGGTCCGTCGAGCACCTTTGCGGAAGCTCGCTGGACATAGCCGGCCGGGTTCGCCTCTGCGAGAGTCAGCACGCCGGAGTTATTCATAACATATATCAGCCCGTTGGCGATAATATACGGGCCAAGCCCAAACTTATGAGCACTTGTGCTGGTCCAGACAACTTGCCCATTCAAGTCGAGACAGGTCAATTGTTTATCCGGCCGAATTCCGTAAATATAGCCATCATAAAAAATGGGGGTATGTTGCTCGGAGCCAAAGACCTCCGGCTCAAGGTGGAAAACCGGTTCTGCACGTATATTCTCGTTTTCCTGTGTTAACCGCAACATCATGCTTCCTGCATTGTACCCGCCCGACAGAAAAATAAGTCCCTCACCCACGACTACGGGTGAAGGAACATTTGCGATACGAATCTTCCACTCGGTGTTTTCCCAAAGGATACCACCATCTTCCGCGGAGATTCCCACAACTCCTCCGCTGGCGCAATAGACATACATACGCGTTCCCATAAATTTGGTCGGTATTACAGAGGAATGCGTCATTGCCCAGCCGTGCGGGTTGGGACTTTGCCAGATAATCTCGCCCGTCTCGCAATCCACTGCCATCATCAGCGCATCACCGCCGACGGCAATTATCGCTTTGTCGTCATCAATAAGCGGGCACTGTCCAGCATACCAGTCCGGCACCGTGCTGTTAAACTCTTTTACCAGATTCAACATCCAGCGAAATTGACCCGTTACTGAATCCAGACAGGTAACGTGACATTTCGGTCCTAATGTTACAATATACTTTTCAGTTACTGCGGGCACGGTTCGGCTCATTCCGTGAAAGCGTTTGACCTTGACGGGATAGGAATAGCGCCAGATTTCTTTGCCATCTTCAAGGGACAGGCATCGAATTGCATCGGCCTGGTTTTGTCGGTCATAATCCATAACGTACACTCTCCCGGCCAAAATCGCCGCTCCGGCGTACCCTTCGCCGACGTCAATAGACCAGAGGACCTTTGGGCCATCTTCAGACCAGGTTCGAGCAAGCGTAACATCTTCACTGCTTATAGCGTCAAAGTTCGCTCCCCTGAACCGAGGCCAAGCCCCGGGCAAATCAGCCGGCATGCCATCGAACCGGACCAGCTCTCCCCGAAGCTCAACCGCCTCATTTGCGTCCACAAGGGGCTGCGCGGCGGTATCAGCAGCGGGCAATCGCTCCGTAAGTCCCGCCGCAGGGTCACCTCCAAACAATACGCATAGCGACACCACCCCCACGATGGCCAATCCGACCGGAATCATCCTCGCAATAACAAACACCTTCGTATGCTCTTGGTCAACCATCTTTAACGTCTATTCATTCCTCAGCGCATCCAACGGTCTGCCGCTGAGCGCAAAGACCGTTGCAAGCCATATCCATACCATACCACTGATTCCAATAGCGACAATTGTCAGCGAGAGTGAAAGATAGGGCACTTCGGCTCCCGGTGAGCCCAACACAGGCCCAACTGCCACCAACGCAGCCATAACCTCACACGCCAAACCGCAGAGGCAAAGTCCCGAGTGCTCGCAGGCCACCATCCGTTTAAGTGCGACTTTGTTAAATCCCACGGCCCGCAACATTGCAAGCTCACCTCGCCGGTCAAGGACATTGCGAAGCACCACAAGCCCAAGCCCCACACTGCCAAGAATAAGGCCCAGTCCTCCGAGCAACTGGAATATTGACAGATACGTATTCTCAACGGCATTAAACTCCGCCAATCGCTGAGTCGCCGGCGTCAGCTCCAGACCAAAGTCTCGAAGTCCCGCTGAAAGTTTTTCGGCCACCGCTTCGGCTTTGTCCTCCTCGGCATCTACAAGAAACATCCTGTATCCATCCTCCGATGGGAAGCGTCTGGCAAACTCATCTTCAGCAATAATCAGACTTCCCTGCAGGATTGAATTCTTTAACATTCCAACGAGGCGCAGCCGAAACCTTTGCCCTTTCTCATCACTGTAGTCGAGCTCGTCCCCAAGAGATTTGCCAAGCGCCCAGACAATAGTTGGATAATCTCCAATGGCCGGCACTACATTCTCTCCCTGGTCGCTATTAAGGAGATACCAGCCATCTTCCCTTCCGGCACTTTCAATGGTGTGAGTGAACCCGAAAGCGCCGCGCACCTGCAGTTGCTCCGGCTGCACTCCCAACAGACGCGGCCTCTGCACCCGATTCAAATTAAAACAGCTCGCATCGTCACCATCATGCACACGCAACTGAACTACCTTAACACCAACAAGTGCGTTATCATTCAGCCCGAGCGTTTGACGGCCACTATCACTATTCAAGTCATGCAAAATACCTATAGCCGATTCGCCAAACAGCGTAAAGCCCCCCGTACCGGAATCCCACCTCTGGGCGTGGGCCAAAGGGTCGCGTCTGTTTGCTCCCACGGCAATAACCAGAAAAACCCCGCACGCCAGCAGAGCCACAACCGCCAGGCTGCGCCCGCTTCGTCTCGTTGAATTTCGCAATCCCAAACCAGCCAATGATTCCACGGGCCTGGTCGAACCGCCTGCCACTATCCTTAATAAGGCGTGAGTTAATCCAAGTCCGGCAATCAAGAGCAAGGCCCCCGCTCCAAAAAACGCCCAGACCACGGTGCCACTTTCACCTGTCCCCATAACAACAAGCAGCACCGCTGCCCCAACTGCCGCCACTGTCGCTACGGCCAGCCCAATCCTGCCCTTGGCGAGTGACCCGGCTGCAAGAAATTGCCAACGCAGGCCTCCCGCCAGAAGCTCACGGGCCGGCCGAGATGCCTGTTTCCGCAAAGTCAACCATATCGCAAACAGTGAAACTCCCACCCCCGCCAACGCCCCGACAACCAAAGTAGAAGGCTTGGCATAGAATTGTATGTCTGAACCGCTCACCGCTATCATCAGCAGGTAAATCATCACCTTCGTATATAGCAGACCCGCCGCAGTTCCCGCAATCGCCCCGAGCACCGCCACCAGTCCCCCTTCCAAAAACAGCAGTTGCCGTACCAATCTCGGCGTAAACCCAACCGCCAGCAGCATACCAACCTGCCGGCTGCGGCTCTCAACGCCGAACACAAAAAGGATACCCGTCAAAATTACCGCCGCGATGATAAGAAACATACTAAGCCTAAGAAAAAGCTGGCCGAAATCGGTTGTGGGATTCCCTGCTTCCATCCCGCGCGCACGCACGGATTGAAAAAACAGTCCAACCGAAGCCGGCTCAATTCCATCTAACAACTCCTTAGCAATATCCTGCACGGCCTGGCCGCTTCGCGGGTAGCGCACCGCCGTCAGGTTTCCGTATCGGTTGCTCCAGAGCTTTTGGCCCGCCTCGAGCGTAACAAAGGCCTTGGGCGTACCACGATAATCATCCCAATAGACCTCGTCCTCATCGTGTATCTTATTAAGGTCGATGTCTATGCCGGGGTCCCAATCTCGGCAGTTATTCGAATCCGCCAGCCCGGGAAAATCCGGCATCAGGTCAGGGTCAACCGCCGGCTTGTCCATAGGGAGTACCTTGCGAACCTTAAAACTGCTTTTCTGTTCCACGAGTGTTCTCATCGGGCTCAAAACAAAATAGGTAAGCTCGATTGAGTCCCCCACATTGGCCCCAAGGTCATCGGCAAGCCACCGGTTAATCAGGATTTCATCATCCTGCATATTCATCGGGATAAGCCAATTGGCATCTGCCGCCCGTCCCATAGCTGTTACCATCGAATATGGGGTAATTCTGTCACCCAAACGCAATTCGTTCACGAAATAGGTCAAAACTCCAACAGCACCATCTGCCGCATTCATCGCAGCTTTAGTCAGAGACTCATCAATAAATACGCGGTTGCTGCGAATCTCAAACAAGTCCCGGCCGTCCAGCTCGTTAAGTTCAAGGGAGGTATCAGCAAGCTGCCACTGTTTTCTTATTGCTTCGTTCGCCTTTTCAACCGTTATACTATCTTGCGGATTCCCGGAAACTAAAAGCACGTTGGCCTGTGAGTCGCGCCCGAGATTTTCCCCAAGCCACTTAATCGGCAAATAAACATTCAACGGTGCAATCTGGTTGGCCTGCAAGCCGAAACGACCAAATTCTGACTTCCCGGCAATCGCTCTTACCTCAGCCCGAAGAAAAATCGACAAATCCGAATCCGGCATTAGCGGAGCATCCCGCGGCATCAAACCGGGTCTGTCAATTCGCAGCACAACCTCATCCCCCACCGCAACCTTAAGCTTTGTCGCCAGCGGTTCAATTAAGACAATCCTCTCACTCCAATCATCGCCAAAAAGATTTTCCCCCGCTCCAACCCTAAAAAAGCGCTGGTCGACACCGAGCACCTGTATTCTGTTTGCCCGCTTTGTGCCATTGCTGTTCGCAATCAGCCCCCGCAACTGCAATACAGGCGCCACGGTTGTATTCAGCTCTGCCGCCAGCTCATTTGCCAGCCTGGCTCTAAAGAACCTGTTCCGTGCATCAAGAGCAAACTGCGTTCTCCCCAGGCGAGCTGTTACCATCATCTTAAGACTGTAGCGCACTGAATCACCTACAACCAGCGCGCCTGCCAAGACAGCGGTACTGACCATAGCAGCCAGGCAAACGGCGAGGTTTGTCCTCCAATAAAAGCCAAGGCTTCTTTTAACAAGTCTCAACAAAGTCATCTCGGGCCTGCCCTATCCTTCAACACCCCATTGCTCAATTCCAACACTCGCCCCATATACTCGGCGAGCTTAGGCGAATGTGTTACGACAATCAATGTAACTGCTTCACTGCGGTTCAGCTCAACCAGCAGTTCTGCTATGTTTTGCGACGCATCCTCATCCAGTGAGCCGGTCGGCTCATCAGCAAGCAGCAGGCCGGGCCTGTTAATCAAAGCTCTGACAACCGCTACACGCTGCCGCTGCCCCGCTGAAAGTTCGCCCGGCCGATGCAACAACCAGTCTTTAAGTCCCAAACGGTGCAGCAAAGCAATTGCCCTTTCCTGAACCTCTTTCTTCGAGACGAGGTTTTTGTCCACAAGCGTCGGTACCAAGACATTTTCAAGCACGGTGCACTGAGGCAAAAGATGATGCAACTGAAAAACGAACCCGATTTCCCTGTTGCGGATTCTCGCAAGTTCGTCCTCATGCAACTTGCCGAGGTCCTTACCATCAAACAATACCCGCCCCGCAGTGGGACGGTCCAGGGCACCAATAATGTTCAGCAGCGTGCTCTTGCCGCTGCCCGACGGTCCCACTATGGCAACGGACCGGCCCTTCTGGACCTTTAGCGTTATGTCCTTCAAGACACAGAGGCCGACAGTATCCCCCGGTGCCGGGTAACTTTTTGCTACGTTAACCAGTTCGAGCATAATTATCCTCACCTGACAATTGTCTATTGACTATTGTCCAGGGCTCCCATTGACTAATGAAAAATAGTAAATAGTCAATAGTAAATTACGGCGAGCGCCCGGCCGCAAACGCATACACATAACCATCGTCGCTGCCGACAACAACCATCCCGCCGGCAACAGCAGGTGATGAAGTAACGGGCTGGCCAATTTCATACGACCACACTTCACTGCCGTCGGAAAGGCGTATTATATAAAGTCGCCCGTCCTCGGAGCCTACAACCACCTTATTGCCACAAATAACGGGTGAACTGTCAACTTCGCCCAGTGTCTGAAATGTCCAGACTACGCTGCCGTCATTGCGACCGACGCAATGGAGTCGCTTATCCCGACCTCCGAACACAACTACGTTCCGGCCAACTGCAGGCGAAGAAAAGAAAGGAGCGTCGGCGTCCGTATATCTCCACACGATTTCGCCGGCAGCAATATCAGCGTTGATGAATACATTATCGTAATTTCCTACGTACACTTGTCCTTCGAAAATAGCTGCAGAAGCGGCAATGAATGAGCCGGCATCAATTTGCGTTACCTTACTGCCGTCAGCCACCGACACAACGTGAATCATCGCATCACAGCCGCCAAAAACAACCTTTCCCTCACCGACCGCAGGCGACCCATTTATGTAGCTGTCCGTTTCGTATGTCCACACAACCCGGCCATTTGCCGAATCCAGGCAATATAACTTATTGTCATAGCTGCCGACAAGTATCCATGTCCGCTGACCATCCGGTGAACGCGTCCAATTAGCAGCGCCAAGAATCTGTGCGTCCGTCTGATATTTCCACTTAAGCGAGCCGCTTTTTGCATCAAGCGCATAGAGGAAAGCATCCGATGACCCTGTAAAAACCAGGCCGTCCACCACACACGGTGTCGCCTCAACAGCATCACCGGTTTTATAAGCCCATATCCTGTCTCCGGTCTTCAAATCGATTGCGTAGATATTTCCATCGTCCGAACCGATGAAAACCAGACCATCGTCGATTGCCGGCGATGACTTAACCGCCCCATCAGTTTTGAATTTCCAAACAAGGGCCATCGAATCCGGCAAAGCCCCCGGCGCTCCGCCCAGAAGGCCCTGTCCGCCGCGAAACATAGGCCAACTGCTTCCGTCCTCAACGAACATTACTTCCCCCCCTTCTTGCTTTCGCAAGAAAGCAGGGGGGCCAATTATCGCCACCGCGAGGATTATACACACTCCGACGGCAATAACAACTACCAAAATGGCCTTAATCACACCTCTCATAGGTGATTGGTGATTGGTAATTGGTAATTGGTAATTTAACCACTCACCATTCAACTACTCACTTTAGTTTGTAGTGAAATAATCAATTATCATTAAATCAATTAAAAAAGAGTGAACCGGTCTTTTGCCTGATTATTCGACCAGGAGAGATGCCAAATTCCTAACTTCGTCATCAGCACTAATCGAACTGTATAAGCTCGCAATCAGCGCTCCCCCCCC
>JAUVYZ010000117.1 GCA_030602845.1 Phycisphaerae bacterium
GCCGATATTGAGACAAATAGCAGATATACTATTTCAATCGCTAAGTACCGAGAGTAATGCTTCGCTTGCAGAGATACTCACCGGTGCAGAATCCGTAGATGCAGGCAGTGTTATCGTCCAATTGGCACAGGGCGGAGAAGAAAAAGGCAATTTCCAATCTCGCTTGGCAGGGGCCCTCGATGCAATGCAGCGAATACAGGGACGGAGAAAAAGAAGCGAGGTCAAAGCAATAGAGGACCAAACCCGGTTTCTGCGCCGCTTCTCTGAAAATACTGTAAAAGAAAATCCCCATAACGTAGGAATGGTCTGATAATCGATAATTCAATAGTGAATAATCAGTAATCAATTATGTAAGGGTGCCGATTGTGGCAAAAAAAGGAACAAAGCCAAACAAACCGAATACCACCGATAAAGGCGGGGGCGATGCCCGCTCCCCGGCAAGCGCCAAAACCAAAGACACTGAGCAGCAGATAAAAACGCTTCTCGAAAAGGGCGGGAAAAAAGGATTTCTTACATACGAAGAGATGAGCGAGGATTTGTCCGAGGATGCCGTTAGCCCCGCACGCCTCGATAGCCTGTTGGCGACACTCGATGAAATGGGAATCAACCTGATTGATGAAGCTGATGTGGTAAAGCAGGCAGAAGAGGGATTTGGAGCATCCGAAGAGCCCGAAGAACCCGTAAGCGAGGAAGAAGCCGCCAAAGAACAGCAGCTCAAAGAAGATAAAATGCTCGAAAAACAGCTCGCTGGCACCGAAGTTGCGCGAAGGATTGACGACCCTATCAGGATGTATCTGACCCAGATGGGGCGGATTCCACTGCTGACAAGAAGATCGGAAATCGACCTGGCTCGAAAAATTGAAATAACAAGAATGGGTTTTAGAAGAAAAATGCTCCAATGCGATTATTGCGCAAGAAACGCTCTCGATTTACTCCTGCAGGTGCACCAGGGCTCGATGTCCTTTGATAGAACTATTAAGACTTCACCTGCTGAAAACCTCGTAAAATCCGTAATAAAGAAACGGATGGCAAACAACTGCAATACCGTAGACAAACTGCTCAAAATCAACCAAAAACTGTTTAAGAAGGCGCTCCAGACTCAAAACGACAGGTTCGACAAGGAGGGGTTAAAGCGAATACACAGAAACAAACGAAAAATCGCAACGCTGCTCGAAGAGCTCAGCTTGCGAACATCGAAATTGCAGCCAATGAAAAAGAAAATGCACGGCATCAGCCTCAAAATGCACCAGTTAGAGCAGATTCTCGCCGAGGGGGTCAACAGGGATATAACCAGTGATGATATTGAGGCAGTAAAGCAGGAATTGGCCGGGCTGCAGGAATTGGTGAGCGAAACTCCAAAACAGCTCGATAAGAGACTGCGCTCAATGGATAGCGTCTTTGCGCAATACGAGCAAACCAAGCGCGCCCTCTCAAGTGCAAACCTCAGATTGGTGGTTTCGATTGCCAAGAAATATCGCAACCGCGGCCTGAGCTTTCTGGACTTAATCCAGGAGGGCAATACCGGCCTGATGAGGGCGGTCGATAAATATGAGTACCGCAGGGGATATAAATTCAGCACCTATGCCACCTGGTGGATTCGCCAGGCAATTACCAGGGCGATTGCCGACCACGCACGAACGATTCGCATTCCGGTGCATATGATAGAGACAATGAGCCGGCTGCGAACCGCCGGCAAGACTCTGCTTCAGAAGCTGGGCAGAGAGCCGACAGTTGAGGAAATCGCCGAAGAAGCCGAGATGAGCGTGGAGGAGACACGCAGGGTACTGAAGATTTCCAAGCATCCAATCAGTCTGGACAGGCCGATAGGCGAAAGCGAAGACAGCTACTTCGGCGATTTTATCGAAGATGACGACGTCGATTCGCCCGTGGCCTCGGCTGCCCAGGAAATGCTCAAGGAGAGAATCGATATAGTCCTGAAAACGCTTTCATATCGCGAACGCGAGATTGTCAAGCTGCGATTCGGAATCGGTGACGGCTACACCTATACTTTAGAGGAGGTCGGCAGAATCTTCAAGGTCACCCGCGAGCGGGTCAGACAGGTTGAGGCAAAAGCGATAAGGAAACTCCAGCATCCCGTCCGGTCCCGCAAGCTCGAAGGATTCCTCGACCACAAAACGGCGTAAGCCATAAAGTGCGAAAGTGTATAAGTCATAAGTGCATAAGTGCACAAGCCCCAAGGAGACAATTGGCGTCAAGTCCAAACGTGGGCGGTTCGGGGATATTTGGCTCAAAGGTGGCTGGAAAGTTTTAAGTAATCCGGCACCGGCAAACCGCGTTTTACGGTTTTTTTATTTATTTTTATTGACGCCGGTGATTTTTTCTGGTATAAGGCGAGGTCCGTCGAGGATATTCTTGCGTCTCTCGGGAATGTTCTCTTAAGAAATGTGAGAGACAGGTTAATTTACGGCCAGTTGAAAGGCCAAAGGAGTACAGTAGTGAGTTCAGGTACAGTAAAATGGTTTAGCGGAAAAAAGGGCTTTGGATTTATCACGCCCGATGACGGCGGTGATGATTTGTTTGTCCACCACTCGGAAATCAAGACAACCGGCTACGCCAGTCTTGAGGAAGGCCAGAAGGTTGAATTCGAGCTCGGGCAAGGCAAAAAAGGCCGGCCGTGTGCGACCAACGTAGTCCCAAGCTAATGCATCCCAAGATGACGCTAAAAAAAAGGCTCCGCCTAACTGCGGGGCCTTTTTATTTTAACCTTTAAGCCGCCGGATAATTACGCTGAGCCGGCTATCTTGCCTGTCCGAGCGGTTCGTAGAATTTTTTTGGGCTTTGGCCGAGCGTGTTTGTTAGCGTGCCCAGTTTTTCGATGGTGCATTCGATAGTGTCGCCTGGCTGTAAGAATTTGCCGGTGGCCATAGCCACGCCGGCGGGTGTGCCGGTAGCTATAACGTCGCCCGGCTCAAGTGTCATTATGTGGCTTAAAAACGAGACGATATCGGCCACCGGATAAATCATCTGCGAAGTACTGGCGTTCTGGCGAACCTCGCCATTGACGGTGAGCATCATATCGAGATTTTGAACATCCCCGATTTCATCGGCGGTAAGCAGATACGGGCCTATCGGCAGGAAACCATCCGCCCATTTGCCGTTCAGCCAGTCGTAAAATTCATCCCAGGGACGCTCGGCCCGGCTCTTTGCAAAACTTACGCTGCGGGCCGACACATCGTTACAGATAGTGTAGCCGGCAACTGCATCAAGGGAATTGTCAGGCATAACGCATTTCGCTTTTTTGCCGATTACGACCGCAAGCTCGATTTCATAATCTATTTTTTCACTGTAAGCCGGCCAGGGTATCTGCTCATCCGGCCCGATTACCACCGTCGGCGGCATAAGAAACGGCCGGGGTACGGTCGTCTGGCGGGGCGAATCCGACAGCCCAAGCTCAAGGCCGGCCTCGCGAATGTGCTCGCTATAGTTTCCCGCAAGGGCGATTGCTTTGGTCGGTCGTGGGATGGGCGCAAGAAGTTTAACCAAATCGAACGGCGTGAAAACCTCAGCCGAATCGGCTAATTCAGCGAGCTTCGCAAGGCAGGACGGGCCCCTCTGCAGGATTTCTTTGACGCTGCGGGGCGGATTTGGACCATCCCAGGCCGACGGGATGTCAATCAGCCGGTCATCGGCCAGTATCCCGCAGGAAATTGACTGGTTCCTCAAGTATGTAACTAATTTCATTTGCTCACCCTTATTGTTACGTGATAGATTTGTGCCGGTTATATTAGCAAAAACAACTTGAATTTGCAGCAGGAAAACCTTTTAATATGCTGGATGCTGGATGCGAACGCCAGGAATGCAGAATCGAGATTACCTTTTAGGAAGTTTTGAAAATGACTATCAAGGAATTCTGGTCGAGGACAAAGTCGAAAACAGGCAGCTGGCTGCGGGCCCACAAATTAACCAGGGCTGCAAATTATCAGCCGCAGGTAAATGACCGGGGTCTAATCAGCCAGGAGACTAAATCGGCAGAGCCGGCTGTTGGCGACAAGGCCGCCGAAAGCAGTCAGATTGTAGTCAAAACGGTTCAGCCGGTGGATAAACAGGAATCACTCGAAAGACTGCATGAGGGCTTTAATAAACTCATTGAGCAATTGCGGGGTATTAACGAGCATTTGAATGAGCAAGTCACTCAGCACGAAGATTTGATGGGCCGAATTGAACGACTGCCCAAATTGCTCGAAAGCTTTCCTGATGTTGTAGAAAATCAAAAGCGGATAACAGAGCAGTTGCTCGAGCGGTTAAAAGCAAGCGCCACCAAGGATGAGCAGTTTATAGATGCTGTTCAAAAGATTCCGACTGAAACCGCCAAACAGACCGATGCCCTGGTTGATATCGACCATCAGCTTGCCGCCGCTGCCGATACCGATGTGCAAATGGCTGAGAGCTTTAACAAATTTAATGAGACACTGGACAAACTAAACCGGAACACTATCGGCCAGAGCGACAGTATTATCCAGATGAGCAGGACTTTTGCTACCAGCGACAGATACCTCAAGTACATCATCTCCAGGCAGAACAAACGCTTTATGTGGATATTTATAACTGCTATAGGCGTGTGTGTGCTGGTCGTTTTGATTCTGACCGGCATCATTATTTATCTAAGGCATTACACCTAATCCGGGAGCGGCGGGCCGCAGGGGTAAAGAGCGTAAGAGCTAACGTTACCCATCAACCGCGGCGCAACGCGTCGCTTCCATCTCGGTTAGCCCCCAGCTCTGCTGGGCGTCAAGACTTCCCCAGAATCCCCCCAGCTCCGCTGGGCGTCAAAATTAGAATCGAAGAATCGCAGATCCGGCCGCCTTGGACGCGACGGACTAAATTCCCCTGTCCGGCCCTTCGAAAGCCGCTTTTCTGCCCCATAAAAAAATAATTTGGCATTCGAATTTTCATTTCTTATGTTTTCATTAGTGTCCTTAAAACGTCAAAAAACCTATTTTTATCTAATTATGGGAGTAAATTATGGAACCTGAAGACATGAACTCAGAAAATCGGGCACAGCCGTACGAAAATCAAACCCAGCCGGGCGCATCCCCACAGCCTGAACAAAAGTCCTTCTTCCAGCAGGAACGGCTCCAACGGACCTGGCTCAATGTTAAGCTGGGAACCTGGCTCAAATGTCTCATTGTTATCGCTGCTTTGTTTGTCGCTGCTGCTGTAATCGCTCCTAAGCTCACCCCGGCACAGCCACAGCCCCAGCAGCAGGACACCTCCGACTACTACTCTGAATACGAAGATGATTGGTATGATGAGTATTATGACGAGTATTATGACTATGACGACTAAAATCTTCACTTCGGACTGAACGCTAAGAAACTTCGCGTCCAACCCCCGAAATCCTTTTTGGGGGTTTTTTTATTTAGCCCCGCCTGCCTCTGCATTTCGCAGCCTGCCCTCGTACGTCGTAGTCGGGGGGCAGCGGTCCTCTGGCCGGAGTTCGAAGCAATCTCAACTTCATCATTCGGCGTTCCTTGTTCGATATTGGATATTCTTTCCGTCATTCCGTGCTTGACACGGAATCCCAACTCAAAATCGTAAATCGTCAATAGTAAATAGTCAATTGAAACGCCCCGCCCTCTGGCCGGGGGTGCCCGCGCAGGCGGGTATCCGCGTAATCCTGTGAAATTCGTGGTTAAATATTATCCCGGATTTCCCAAGTAGTCCGTGACAAATGGACTGTGATTTGACAGTATAGAGCCTATGGAGACCACTCAAACCAGTTTCGATCATCTGATACGGGAGAACCCAATGGGTGAAGCACGCAAGGACGTTCTTAGGCTCGGATTTGACCGTAGATTGAAGCTTGAATTTCACGGAGCCAGGATCACCAGTGATGCAGGTTTGCCGGCCTACCGGGAGCTTGATGAGGCTCTCGGCCTGACCTCGGCGATTGATTCAGAGCTTCATGACATTCGAACGGGCAAGAACACCCAACACGATATCGCCGCTTTGCTCAGGCAGTCGAATTTCTTACTTATCCGGCTATCCGCCCACCGGCTATGGCAAACGAAATCAACAGCGGCGGATTCTTGGAAGGGAGATTCCAAATGACCGTCTCAAAACCTCCGAATCGAGTGAACTTACGTTTGCAAGGGCTGGTTCTGCTGTTTGCCGTGGTGGTGCTTCCTCTGGGCGCGGTTCATGCTCAAGATACCAAGGCGTCGGAGCAAGCTGGTCCCGTAATCATCTATGATGGGGAGCTTGGCGTTTACAACGACCTGTCTTATGACAATTTGTCCGACGACGGACTCTCCTGGGAAGAGCGGACGCGCCTGTTCGGCGGGGAGACGGTTCACTACGCTGAGCTGACGGCCGAACAGCGCCAGGCAAAGGAGAAGGAGCTTGCGGATCTGCTGGCCAAGATCGACATAAAGCTCGTCAGGCGGTGCGAGGCCGACATCCGCAAGTGGCTCGACCAGCAGGCGGAGAAACTCCCGACAGCTTACTCGGGCGGAGACATCAACAACGTCAGGTTCGGCGCGGTCGCCTTCTTCAGGGCCTACGAGATCTTCGGCGACAAGAAATACCTCGATGCGGGATTGGCCCGCGCGAACCTGATTCTCAAGGCGCAATGGCCCAAAGGCCACTGGCCCTGGGGAAGCTACGGGGAAGACTTTGTCCGCATTC
>JAUVYZ010000109.1 GCA_030602845.1 Phycisphaerae bacterium
CCCCTGCCAGCAACAAGCAGGGGGTCAAAAGTTCAGGTGCTCGCCTTGGTGAAGTGTAGCCTAGTGGCCATCTGCAGGGAAAGGAAATGTTTCTCAAGTAAGCGTGCCTGCTCGGTGGGGAAGATTTTGTGGCTAAGAAGAAGAGTAAAAGAGAATATGTCTGGCTTGAGTGCAGCCAATGCAGGGAGAGAAACTATCGCACAAGTGTTAGTGTGGCAGAGGGTACGCCGAAATTAAAGCTTAAGAAATTTTGTAAAAAGGAACGCAAGCATACCGTTCATAAGATACGGCGTAAATAATTGACAATCGGCAATTGACGATTGAAGCGGACTTTTCAATAGTCAATGGGAAATAATCAATAATCAATTGAGAATATTAGGCCAGTAGCTCAATTGGCAGAGCGTCGGTCTCCAAAACCGAAGGTTGGGGGTTCGATTCCCTTCTGGCCTGCTTTGGAGTCTGAAGCGAGATACGACATACGCTTCACGAGATACGAGACTGGTATGGCATTTGAGATTTATAAACGCGGTCAAGGCAAATACACAAGGCTCTGTAGTGGTTTTGGCGCGGCAATAATTGCAGGATTGGGCTGTTGGCGGCTGTATGTAGAGCTGGAGCCCATTAGCTGGTGGGGACTGAGCCGAAGATGGGCATTGTGGATTGCGACTATGGTGCCCGTCGGTTTGTTTGTTGTCCTGGGCCTTTCGATTTTTTGGTTGATGAATAAAGCTACAGTTGCAGATTTTATGATTGCCGCTGAAGGCGAGATGAAAAAGGTTAGCTGGTCGAGCAGAAGGGAAATAGCGGTTTCGACTTTTATCGTTATTGTCGTTGTGATTGTTGTTGCTGTGCTTCTTGGGGTCACAGATTTAAGTTTTAAAATGTTTTTCACTTGGCTTTTATAATATTTAAGGTCGGCGGAATAATCGGTGGATAGTTAGAGAGTTAAAAGCGCAAAGTGCAAACAAATCAGTATTGCATTAAAATGATCGGATTTTTAGCGAGATTAAAGGGTCGGAAGCCCTCTCAAGCATTTTGACACTCAAGACACTCAAAGGCGGGAACAAACTTTGTGCGAAATTTGTTAGGTTAGTACTCGATGGTTTTTGGGTTTTTTAGCTTATAGGTATTGATATGCAGTGGTACGTTTTACGGGTTGCGGCAAATAAAGAAGTGCAGGTCAAAGAAGCTCTTATGCAGAAAGTAAAAAGGGATGGTTTAAGCGATATTGTCGGCAGAATAGAGGTTCCCGTTGAGCAGGTCAAGCGCATCCGCGGCAGCAGGCAAACAGTCCATAAGCGAAAGCTGTATCCCGGCTATGTTTTTATGGAGATGGAGCCGACCGAGGATGGCCGGGTCAAGGAAAAGGCGTGGTTTATGATTAAGGAAACCTCCGGCGTCGGAGATTTCATCGGCACAGAAGGAATTCCCACGCCGATGCGTGATACGGATGTGGCGAAGATGCTTTTAGAGGCGGAAAGGCCTGAAGAGGCGCCGAGCATCAGAGTCGAGTTTGAGAAAGGCGATATGATTAAAATTCGAGAAGGTGCCTTTGAGAACTTTGAAGGCACAGTCGATTCGATTGACTCCGAGCGCGGGATTGTGAAGGTGATTGTTACGATATTCGGCAGGCCTACACCGCTAGATATAGAGTATTGGCAGATTGAAAAAATATAAATTCGCATTACGTGTTGCGTGATGCGCATTGCACAAGACGGTATGCGACATACGATATAAAGGTGAAGGATGGCTAAAGAAGTAGCAATAAAGATTAAATTACAGGCACCGGGCGGCCAGGCGACACCGGCGCCGCCGATAGGACCTGCTTTGGGTCAGAACGGCGTTAATATCGGCCAGTTTGTTTCGCAGTTTAATGAGCGAACAAAAGAGCTTAACGGAACAATCGTGCCGGTTGTGATAACGGTCTATAAGGACAAAAGTTTCACCTTTGAGGTCAAGAGTTCCCCGGCGGCGGTCCTGCTGAAACAGGCGGCTGAAATCGCAAAGGGCAATGGCGTTCCAAATAAAGAAAAAGTTGGAAAAATCAGTGCCGAGCAACTGCGTAAAATTACTGAGACTAAGTTCAAGGATCTGAACGCATACGATTTGGTCCAGGCCGAAAAAATTATCAGAGGTACCGCCCGAAGTATGGGTATAGAAATAGAAGATAGCGTATAGCGGTTAGAAAGAGATTTCCGACTTTCGATTTCTAAATGACGATTGAAAAAATACGAAATTCGAAATCCGAAGCACGAAACAAATATAAACGCGGATACGCACGCTTCTGACAGGCGTGACCGAAGTACAAAATTCGAAACGGGTAAAATAGTATTTTGAACATTTGGTATTCGAAATTCGAATTTGTTTCGGATTTTGGTATTCGACATTCGGATTTGTATGAGCTATGAGATTTAGAAGCAAAAGATACAAAAAAGAGTCACAACAACTAACCCCCGCTTCCGCGGGGGCGATGAATCTGGCCGAGGCGGTCGAAAAAGTTAAATCGTTTAAGTCGGTAAAATTTGACCAGACCATAGAATGTGTATTGCACTTGGGCATCGACCCGAAGCAGGCCGACCAGTTGATTCGCGGCTCAATATCTTTGCCTCACGGGATAGGTAAGCAGAAAAAAGTTATTGCTTTCTGTGAGGACTCGGCCATCGAAGCAGCGCGGGCGGCTGGTGCCATTGAGGCCGGCTGTGATGAGCTGGTAAAAAAGGTCTCGGATGGCTGGCTGGATTTCGATGTGGCTATCGCCTCGCCAAAGGTGATGAGCAGGGTAGGCAAGCTCGGCCGGGTTCTTGGGCCCCAGGGTAAGATGCCTTCGCCCAAAAACGGCACGGTAACTGCCGATGTTGCAACCGCAGTAGCCGAATTCGCCGCGGGCAAAGTCGAGTTTAAAAACGATGCCGGCAGTAATATCCACATAGTAGTCGGTAAGCAAAGCTTCGAGACTAAAAAATTAATAGGAAATATTGAGGCGTTTGTCTCACATATAAAGAGGATTAAACCGTCGGCGGCAAAAGGTACATATATCAAAAAGATGTGTATATCTGCGACGATGAGCCCGAGCATAGTGGTTAGTATTTAGAAGCTATCTGCCGACCAGCAGTCAAAAATTAGCTAAAGGTCGAAAACTATTAAATATTGACAGGCGATAAGATGAGCAAGTACGTAAAAGAATTGCTGCAGACGGAACTGGAAAAGAAAATTACCAGCGAAGGTATCAAAGATTTTTTGGTTGTCAGTACCAGGGGTGTCGGAGGTGTTGACGGAAACCAGATGCGCGGCGAGCTCAAAGAAAAAGGCATCAAATTGTTGGTGGTGAAGAATTCACTGTTTAGAAAGGCGCTGCGTAAGCAACAGATGGAACCAGCAGCGGTCCTGTTCAGTGGTCCCTGCACTGTTGCTTATGGCGGTGACAGCGTCGTTGACGTTGCAAAAGAACTGGCCGAGTGGACCAGGAAGGTCCAAGTGATAGAGATTAAAGGTGCCTTTGTGGATGGCTCAGCAATAGAGGCCAAAGCAGCAGAAGAACTTTCGAAGATGCCGACGCGAGCACAGTTGCAGAGCGAAATTGTCACGCTGGCACAGTCGCCGGGGGCAAGATTGGCCGCCACCTTTGGTGTTCCTGCAGGAATTATCGCAGGTTGTATAAAAACTATCGCCGAAAGGGCTGAAAAACAAGCAGCCTGAGAGGAGCTAAGAACTAAAAGCGAAAAACGAAAAACCATAATTTAGAATTCAAAAACTTTGCGCAATAGGTTGCTTGTGTGGTTGCCCCTGTAATGGGTTAAACGAAACTGCGGGGTTTCGGCTACCAGCAGGCCTTAACTAATAGGAGTCAAAAGAGATGGCAGAGGAACAAGCGAAGGAAACCAAGGAAGCGAAAGAAACCAAGAAAACGAAAGAAGCACAGGAAGCTAATAAAGAGACAAAGAAATGGAGCAGTGAGATTAAGAAGCTTGGCGACAAGATAGCAGGCCTGAAATTGATGCAGGCCAAAGAGCTTGGCGATTATCTCAAGGAAGAATATGGTATTGAGCCGGCAGCCGGCGGCGCCGTTGTGAGGGCAGGCCCCGCTGTACAGGCCGAGGCCGAGGAAGCTGAAGAGAAAACCAGCTTTGATGTAATCCTCAAAGAATTCGGCGATAAAAAGATTCAGGTTATCAAAGAAGTAAGAGCCTTGACGGCATTGGGATTGAAGGAAGCCAAGGACCTGGTCGACGGCGTTCCCAGGCCGGTCAAAGAAGGGGTGAGCAAAGAAGATGCCGAAGCCGCCCAGAAGCAGCTTGAAGCTGCAGGTGCAGTGGTTGAAATCTTGTGATGCGTGGTGCGTATCGCGTGAAAAGAAAAGCGCTATACGAAGTACACAATACGCTATTTTAAGGAGTGTCGGATGGTCCGGCACCAATCTTTGGTGCTGGAAAAGCAATTCGGACATTTAATACGGGAGACTGGTAATGCTGAAGATTGGTGCTGGAGAAACCGTTCGCAATTTCGGCAAGGTCCGCGATGCCGTTAAGATTCCGGACCTGGTAGCGATACAGAGAAGAAGTTACGGGCACTTTTTGCAAAAAGACGCGGCACCGGCGAAAAGGAAGTGCATCGGGCTCGAAGCCCTGTTTCGGGAGATATTCCCTATCGAGAGCTATGACAAGTCTATGCATTTGGAATATCTCTACTACGAGCTGGAGAAGCCGCATTATACGCCTATTGAGTGCCGACAATTACGGCTGACCTATGGCTATCCGTTAAAAATCTCGTGCAGACTCCGCAGCAAGGACGGCGAAGATTTGGCTGAGCAGTCGATATACCTCGGTGAAATGCCGGTTATGGTGGGCGGCGGGGAGTTTATCATCAACGGGGCCGTGCGGGTTATGGTCAGCCAGCTGCACCGGAGCCCGGGCGTTGATTTTCTTATCGAGAGCAAAGAAGGCGACAGGGTGCTGCACGGCGGCAGAGTCATACCCGAAAGAGGCAGCTGGATAGAGATAGGCGTTACTCGTAAAGATGTTCTGGTTGTCAAAATCGACCAGTCCAGCAAGATACCGGCAACCATTTTTCTGCGAGCAATAGACCCGGACCACAGTACAACCGAGGAAATCCTGCGTCTCTTTTATTCGACAAAGACTGTCCCGGCAAACAAGCTCACACTTACTATGTGGGCCGTGGAGCCGATTGTGGACGAAGAGACCGGTGAAGTCATAGTAAAAGCCGGCGAGCAAATTGGCGACAGAGTCTCTTTAATACAGAACGCTAATATTTCTTCAGCGAGCCAGGGGCCAGAGAAAATCGAGAAATGGCTTGAGAGCGAAAAGGGTCACGTCTGGGTCAAAAAAAATCAAAAGGGTCTCCGAGAAAAGTACATGGTCAAGGGAGGCGAGCGCACCGGTGGTTTTGCGTTTAAGTATGTGATTACCGAGAAAGACGGACAGCCGCTTAAAGATGAAGAGTTGAGGGCTTTAGAAGCGAAGCTATCCGTTAAGTGGGCAGAGGATGCGAAAAGAGGAAAGCCACGTTTCAATGACATAAAAGCAATGGCCGATCCCCAAGAGGTGAAAAAGTACTGGAAAGAGAACTCAGATCTTGAAGATTTCTTCAAAGAATGTAATAAAGCGATAGAGTCTCCCACAGGCTGGATTGATATCGAAAAATTGAACGAGCATATCACAAAAATATCTCCAGAGGACAAGAAAAAGCAGGGAATTTATTTTTTCCGAGCCCTCAAGAGTCGTGGTCTGAAAGATGGTGTGAAGAAAGGTTACATAGGCAAGGCCTCTTCCTTGAAAGATAGACTCGGGATGCATTTTAGAGCAGAGTTCAAACCGAATACACACAAGACGATTTCAGATTCTGGTGATAATCTTTTGAAAACATGGGCACTAACGGAGTTGACAGAGTATGGTGTGGCAGTTGAGGGCGGGGCTCAAAAGAAAGATGGGCGGGTCGAGGTTATCGAGCAGGTGCGAGACCCGATTATTTTGAACACCATTGTGGAGGACGATTGCCCGAGCCACGAGCAGGCGCTATTGAAGTTTTATATGAGATTAAGGCCCGGCAATCCGCCCAGTAAGGAGAAGGCAAAAACTTTCTTTAAGGAGAAATTTTCTGATTCGAACCGCTATCGTCTGGGCAAGGTCGGCAGATTCAGATTGAATCGCAAGTTCGAGCAGATGGTTGACGAAAATGAGATGACGCTCCGGCCGGAAGATTTCCTCAACACAATGAAATACATAGTGGCCCTGCGCGACAATAAGGGAGAGGTTGACGATATCGACCATCTGGGCAACAGACGCCTGCGTACAATCGAGGAGCTGGCCGGAGATGAAATCAGAAAAGGGCTGCTAAAGCTTCGCAAAACCGTTCAGGAACGAATGAGTATGAGAAGAGACGTTGAGGAGTCGGTGCGCATTGCTGATTTAGTAAATTCCAAGAGCGTATCGAGCAGTATCAACTATTTCTTCGGTCGCGGCGAGTTGAGCCAGGTTGTCGACCAGACGAACGCTTTAAGCCAGTTGACCCACGAAAGGCGTCTATCTGCTCTTGGCCCCGGCGGTTTGAACAGAAGGCGGGCAGGCTTTGAAGTTCGCGATGTTCATATCAGCCATTACGGCAGAATCTGTCCGATTGAAACACCCGAAGGAACAAATATCGGCCTGATTGCCTCGCTGGCTGTATTTGCGACGGTTGACGAATATGGTTTTCTACTTACCCCCTATCGAAGGGTCGAAAATGGTAAAGCCACAGACAAGGTTGATTATTTGCGGGCCGATGAAGATATGAAATCTGTAATTGCAGCCCCGAACACATTCGACCAAGAAACAAATAAAATTCAGAAGGGGACGGTGCTGGCTATGAAACACGGGGAGTTAGCTCAGGTTGCCAGCCAGGATGTTAACTATGTTGATGTTTCAGCAAAA
>JAUVYZ010000146.1 GCA_030602845.1 Phycisphaerae bacterium
CTTACTTTTTGTCTTTTCCTTTCTTTTTTTCTTTGTCTTCTTCGTGCAGCACTTCGTCGATAAGGCCGTATTGATGCGCCTCCTCAGCGGTCATATACTTGTCTCTTTCAGTCTCGGCGGCGATTTTATCAATCGGCTGGCCGGTGTGTTTTGCAATAATTTCGTTTATCATAGCTTTAGCTTTGAGGATTTCTTCGGCCTGTATCTTGATGTCGGCTGCCTGGCCTGTGACCCCGCCCCAGACCTGATGGAGCATAACTTTAGCGTGCGGAAGGGCGTGACGTCTTCCCTTTGTGCCGGCTGCCAGTATTATGGCCGCTCCCGACTGGGCCCTGCCGATACAATAGGTCGCAACCGGAGAACCGACAAAACACATAGTATCGTAAATAGCCATTGTGTCGTCAACGTTTCCACCCGGGGAATTGATGTACAGGCTGATTTCACTGCCGCGCTTGAGATTGTCGAGATACAGCATCTTCATAATGACTTCGGCGGCCCTTTGATATGATATTTCACCTATCAGAAAAACGATGCGGTTCTCCAGCAGCATATCATCCAGACTCATCTGGCGGTAGCGCTGATACTGGCCGTATTGATTGTACGCCTCCAGGTTCTTCTTAATATTTTTTCCGGGATGTTCAATTAACATTCACTATTTCCTTATATAAAATTGAGTATTGATTATTTTCTAATTTTTGATTCTGTCTCTTGCTTATAGTTTATCAAATATTTTTACTCGCTGGTTTTCTTCTTACCCCGTTGTTTTGCGTTTTTTGGGTTGTTTTTTCTCAGGCCCGGATGCTTTTTTAGCCGGTTTTTTCACTGATTTCCTGGCGGTTTTCCTGGCTTTTTTGGGTTTCTTTTCGGCCTCTATTTCCGTTATCTTTGCCGATTCGAGCAATTTGGCGATACACTTGTCCTCCCGCACCTGTAACCTGAACTGAGTCAGCGAGCCGTCGCGCAGCATTTGCTCTCTCATCCTTTCGGGGCGTTGTCCCTGCTGAATGGCTAACTGGGCGATATGGCCGTTAATCTCTTCATCGGTCACTTCAATCTCGAGCTTCTCGGCAATTTTATCCATTATAAAGAACGTTTTGAGCTGTTCTTTGGCCTGCTGCTCACTGCTTGCCTGCAGCTGCTCCATCTGCTCTTCGAGTTGCTCGCGGGACAGCCCCCGCATCAGCAGGTTGCTATACTGTCTTTGCAGCAGTGTCGTCGAGTGCTGCGCAACAATATCCAGGGGCAGGTCAAAATCGGTATTGTCGAGCAGATACTGGTAAATCTGTTTGGTCATCTCAGTTCGCTGTTGTGTCTCTAATCGGCCCTGGAGCGTATCGCGAAATTTTTCTCGGAGTTCGGTTTCATCTTCGACGCCGAACCTCCTGAGGAAATTTTCGTCTAATGCAGCAGGTTTCAGCCACTTGATATCTTTGATGGTAATTCGGATATCTACCTTTTTGCCGCGATACTGTTCCCTGAAATATGTTTTTGGGACATCGACGGTTGTTTGCTTGACGTCTCCGGCCTTGGCGCCTATTAGAAGCTCGTCAAGCTTCTCAACGGGGACCGCCCCGACAAAACCATTCTGCCTTACATATATCTCGATATTGCCGAGCTTCTCTTGTTCTTCGGCGTCGGCGGCCTTTAGAACGGCATCGGCTATTATCTGGTCGTCAAGCTCAACTGCGCCATCCTCTCGTGGTGTCCACACACCCGACCATCTTCGCAATTGCTCAATCTCTCTGTCGATTTGTTCGTCGGTAACTTCCAGTTTCCTTTTTTCTAGCGAGATACCATCGAGCTCCGGCAAATCAAAGTCGGGACGAACTTCCACCTCAATATCAAACTTCAGCGTCCCCGTATCCGGCAGCTCTATATTTTCATAATCAATGTCCGGCTCACGAAGGGTATTGAGCTCATTATCCTTGATGGCTGAGTCGCTCGCATCGGCCAGCAATTTCAGCTTGACCTGCTCTGTTATCTCTTTGCCGAATCGCTTTTCCAGGAGTCGGCGGGGCGCCCGGCCCTTTCTGAAACCCGGCACCATCGCTTCTTTGCTCAAAGTTTTATATTGTTCGTCTGTGGCGTTTTTTATTGACTCTTGCGGTATCTCTACAATCACCTTTTTTTTGCAGGGGCCTGCCTCTTCGATTGTTACCGTGTTTTTCAATGCTGTAGATTCTTCTTCTTCAGCCATTTCCGTGCTCCTGAACGATTCTGTTGTCCTGGCTCTGAAATATTAAACAAAAAAGGCGTCAGGAAAACAACATCCCTTAGCCAAACTTTAGATTTTTTAAGTATATCAGCGACCAACGCCAAACTACTGTGCTTAGCCGGTAACTCGCCGATACTATATCCTCTATAATCCTTTATAGTATTTCCACAAAGCGGGTGATGAGATTTGAACTCACGACATTCACGTTGGCAACGTGACGCTCTACCACTGAGCTACACCCGCAATTTCGTATCTTGTCGCTCGTATCTCGTCGCTCGTGATTCGTGGCTCGCTATGGCATTCACGAGATAGAATTAATAATTATAAGAGCTATTCTTCTTCTTGCAAGCGCTTTTTTTGCAAAATTTTTGGCTTTTATATCAGGCGGAGCCATCCCCTGTTACTCTGCGTAGTAGCAACGCTACGTAGCACGAGAAGCTGCGCTTGAGGCTGCCACCCGGCCGCCGAGAGACTGGATTCCCGCTTTCGCGGGAATGACAGCGCGATAGCAGGCATTATTAGCTGAGAAGCTGCTGGTGGAGGTCCAAAAAATCTACCTACAAGCTCGACATGCGCCCTCCTGTTTTCAGAAAAAATTAGTTTGCGGTTCTTTTTTAGAGATATGATACAATATGAATTGCTGACAGGCGGATACCATCAGACCCGGGTTAATTAAAAGTTCGGTAAGGGGTAGTAAGATGGCCAGAAATTATCCAGGATTTGTCAAAAAATGGATGTATGTGGCCCTGTCTGTGTTGATACCGCTGGGGTTATTTGCAATTATCTTTGGGGTTAACTGTGCGAAGGAGCCTGGGCCTGTTGTAGCTTCGCAGGATATAGAAGCGGATGCAAATCAGGCGGCTGCTGATGCGAATGAGCAGCTCGAAGAAGAGCAGAAGGACCCGAATGAGAAGAAACTGTTACGTCCGGACCATAACCACCCGGCTTTTACTGAGCGCATCGACGAACGAGCAGAAATGGTTGCCAGGCAAATTCGGGCACGTTACGTCAAGGACCCGAACGTCTTAAAGGCGATGCGGACCGTGCCCCGGCACGCCTTTATTCCACTCGGCGGGCAGCGATATGCTTACGGCGACTATCCACTGCCCATCGGGGAGGAGCAGACCATCAGCCAGCCGTACATCGTGGCGTTTATGACCGAGGCCCTGAGACTTCGGCCCAAGCATAAAGTTCTGGAAATCGGCACCGGCTCGGGTTATCAGGCGGCGGTCTGCGCCGAAATCGCCCGGGAGGTCTATACTATCGAGATTGTCAAAGAGCTTGCCAAATCTGCTAAAGAGCGACTCAAGAAACTCGGCTACAGGAACGTATTCGTCAGGGCCGGCGACGGGTATTTCGGCTGGAAGGAGAAGGCGCCGTACGATGCAATCATCGGCACGGCCGCGGCCGATCGTATACCTCTGCCGCTGCTCGAACAGTTAAGGCCCGGCGGGCGAATGATCCTGCCCGTGGAGGGTACCTTCGGCTTTCAGCATCTGGTGGTGATAACAAAAGACAAAAAGGGCAATATCAGTAAGAAGAACGTTATGCCGGTGCGATTTGTGCCGATGACCGGCGAAGTACAAAAACGGTAGAAGAAATCCGGGAAATGAACGCAACGCCAAACCCTACCTTTGTCATCTCTGCGACTGTAGTGGGCTTTACAATTTGCTCGCTGTTCCTACAACCTGGGGGATTTCCTTATTGTTGTTGGTAGAGGGTGCCGACGTTGTCGTGCTGCCAACGGTGCCCCTGAGCTTCAGCAGTTCAATGCCGAGGGCGCGTCCCATATTGCGAGAGTACTGCTTATCCGTCGGATTGTTCCAATGCTCGTAAACGCCGAGACTCGCCAGACGAACTACATTTCCCTTATGGTCAGGGTCATAGAAGGTCCCGGAAGGTGGATTATCCGCCAATGCCGCCTCAATGAGATAATCATTTGTACCGGACCTGTGGGGTGCGTCATCCCATTCGTTCCAGAGAAAATCAAAGCCAACCGCATCGATGGCGACGGGGTCCTGCGAAGCAAACAGACTTGAGCTCCAGTCCCCATTGAAAGGGGCGCTGTTCCATTTTCTTGGTGAGCTCTCTTTTGCGTGTTTGCCCGCGTAGAGTCCGTCAATCAAGTAGAGCAGAGTCTTTCCGCCAAGATGCTTGTGTCCCATCAGGTCCACCAGAGGCCTGTAACGGCCATTACCCGGGGTGTTAAACGGGAGGTCTTTGTGCATATCGTAATAGCCCCTGGCGCGGGCGGGCTTTCTGACCAGGGAACCATAATGGTTCTTTGCGCAGAGGGTTATGCCGGCCTGGTCGTTGTGGCTCTTAAGGTTGGCCAGGTTGATGAGGTAATCGGCCCTGGCATAAGAGGCGGGCAGATAGTCCGTTGTTTTTCCCGCGGCGTCCGGCGTGCTCCAGTAGAAGGGAACTGAGGATGACCTGGCGGCGGTTCGGCCGAATTTGCCCACGTAGTCCAGATAGCGGACATTGGCAAACTTGTCGTGGCACATGTTATAGTACTCATTCGGAAAGTAGCTCAGGGTGTCGCCAACGGTAATGTCGGCCTCTTTTACGCCGGCTTCATCCACGAGCTGCCGCAGCAGGGCGATTATCATTTGAGGAGACGTGTTCATATAATTGAGGCTTCTCAGGTTGTAATCCCGGATGTTTGTTACCTCGCGATTCCTCCAACTCTTACTACAGCCCACATAATTTACCTTGATGAGGATTTTTTCTCCGGATTTGTAGCCGACATTGCCTTTGCCGTGTGTTTTATTAAAGTGCCTGAAGAGCGCGTCCCATGCGGCGGCGCTGTTTGGCTTGCCGGTGAGTGCCTGTATTGACCGGCCCATCATTTTGTGCACTCCCGCCTGATTTGTGTGGTTGCTTTGCCACCAATGTCCGTCTCCGGGCCCATCCCAGTCGGTCGCATCAGGGTCGTGTACCCAAACGACACGGCCGGGATGGATTCCCTTCGCAATTCCTATCGGGGCATTTGCGGCCGGCTCATTGGCTAAGAGTACCTTCTCTGTCGTGGCGTTTTGAGCTAACCATAGGGCCCCGACGCTGACGGCAACAAGTATTACACATAATACATAACGCGACTGTGCAAAGCTGCGTTTCGCCCTGCGGATAGCGGCGATTGAGCCGAGTGCCGCTGTAAGCCAGACGATGAATCCGGAGGCCAACGGGAAAGCCACCCGCTGGCACGGATACGCAGCCCGTGAAGGCTTCGGAACCACACGAATCAGAAACCAGAGCAGCGCCAGCAAGCCGCCAATGGGAAACAGCCACGTAAGCCAATGGAGTTTGCTGTTGCTTTCTGGGGACTTGCCGGTCTTTGGACAGAATGATTGGGCGTTTTTTTGCCTTTGAAATAGGTTCGACAAGCTCACTACAGGTTGGGTTTGATTGGGTTTGTTTTCCCCGCGTCTGCGAAGTGGTACATTTTTATAATCCTTTGTTAATACTTTATTTACGTTCATTTGAGCATCCAGCAAATTGGGTTTGTTTTGGCTTTGTTTTTTCATAGCCCTTATCCGCATTTTTCTTCATAATCCTTTGTAACTACACACTTTGCATCAATTTTACCCTCTGGCAAATTGGGTTTGTTT
>JAUVYZ010000249.1 GCA_030602845.1 Phycisphaerae bacterium
GCGTAAAGCCAGTACCTATAAGAGCATAGGGCTGCTTGCTATCACCAATAATATACCGATAGGAGTGGCGTACAGCAGGAGAGTTGATAATCGTTTTTACTTCGAAATCGGGGTCAATCGCGTTATTTTGCCGGAAGAATGGGCTGAAAAGGATGAGCCGTTGGAGTGGATTACGGCGGAATATACCAAGGCAATTGAGGAATTCGTGCGGGAAGATCCGAGCCAATACTGGTGGCTGCACCGCAGATGGAAGCATCGGCCAAAAGAGGAAAGAGAGAAATGAGGCAATCTGGGGGATTTGGGTAAGAGAAAAATTGGGTTTGATTGGGTTTGTATTGGGTTTGAATTGGCTTTGAATTGGGTTTGATTGGCTTTAATTGGGTTTGAATTGGGTTTGTTTTCACCAAGTGTCCAATTGGATTTATTTTCATAAGCCATTTGTGAAAAGATACTTACGTTCATTTGACTTTTTCGGAAATTGGCTTTGTTTGTTAAAAAAGAGCTGATTTGTAGAGGCTTCTCTACAGTTGTAGAGGGTGCCTTATAGGCACGTAAATATTTGCTGGCAATGACAAAATGGGCAAGCTTCACTACAAGGTTATTGGTTGTTGGTAACTGATAATTGAACATACACGTAACACCTTTCACTAACGATGATTTTTGGCGTGTATCTGCTGATACGAAGACGTGCGGTTCTCCGCTATATACCTGCCATTTCTATGGCGATTAGTATTATACCAAATTTCGAGCAAAAGTCAACAAGAAAATTGGCCACAGATTTCACTGATTTCAGGGTTTTTATTAGGTGTGGATTTTTTATATTTTTTTTGGACAATCAGATTTAAACGTGTATAATAGGGCCATCTCTGGTAAATATAGCAGAGACAGGAGATATGGTGAAAATACAGGCAAATTACGCCCATTCCGGGGAATTCTACCGAGAAAGTATCGGTGCGCTGTCCCATAACAACAAACACCCTGAACGGGTGTTGTTACGGGACTTTAAATATTAACACTTTTCAGGAGGAGTAAAAATGGCTAATAGAACGAATCTCACGACCTTACGGGTAATTTCCGTGTTTTTGGTGGTGTTGGCCGTCTCTGCAACTGCTGCGGGAGGAACGATTTACGTGGATGCGGACGCCAGCGGAGCAAATAATGGGTCATCCTGGACTAATGCTTACAGATACCTTCAGAATGGCCTGGCCGCTGCCACAAGCGGCGATGAAATTCGGGTGGCGCAGGGTATTTATAAGCCAGACGAGGACTCTGCCCATCCTAACGGGACCGGCTCGCGAACGGCGACGTTCCGGCTCAAAAATGGTGTGGCTGTTAAGGGTGGGTACGCAGGGTTTGGCCAACCAGACCCCGATGCACGGGATATCGACGCATACGAGACTATTCTGAGCGGCGACCTGTTTGGCAATGATGGGCCGGACTTTGCCAACAATTACGAGAACAGCTATCACGTTGTAACCGGCAGTGGGACAAACGAAACCGGCATCCTGGACGGCTTCATCATCACCGGGGGAAACGCTAACGGCTCCTCGGAAAATAGGAATGGCGCCGGGATGAACAACGACTCCGGTAGTCCGACGGTGACCAACTGCACATTCAGCGGCAACTCGGCTGTGTGGGGCGGCGGGATGTACCACAGGGGGAACAGTAACTCCACTATCACCAACTGCACGTTCAGCGGCAACTCGGCAGACTACTCTGGCGGAGGGATGTGGAACTTAAACTCCAGCCCGATGGTAACCAACTGCACGTTCAGCGACAACTCGGCGGCCAACTACGGCGGCGGGATGCACAACTGGCGAAGCAGGCCGACGCTCACTAACTGCACGTTCAGCGGGAACTCGGCAAACGAACAAGGCGGCGGGATGCGCAATCGTGAGGGAAGCCGTGCAATACTGACCAACTGCATTTTGTGGGGTAACACTGCGTCAAGCGGCCCACAGATATACAACTATGAGACAGGCTCGGCAACTGTTAACTACTCTGATGTTCAGGGCGGCTGGCCAGGTATCGGCAACATAAACGCAAATCCGCTATTTGTGGACCCGGCCATCGGCGACTATCATTTGCTGCCTGACTCGCCGTGCATCGACGCAGGAGACAACTCGGCCGTTCCGCCATCGGTGGTTACCGACCTCAATGGAAACCCTCGTATTATAAATGGCACCGTGGATATGGGAGCATACGAATTTTACCGTCCGGGCTTTTTACTAAGCGCGGAGTCGGTCATCGTTCCGGAAGGAGGGACAGCAACGTTTACGGTGGCGCCGGCGACGGATCCGCTGGGGACGCTTGAGGTAACTGTAGCTGTCGAATCAGGTGACCCCGACATCACAGTCGAGTCGGGAGGATTATTGACTTTTGACTCGACCAACTACTCGCAGCCCCAGACGGTCACTCTTGCGGCTGCGGAAGATGCAGACGAGCTGCATGGGGCCACTGTGATTTTGGTAAGTGCGCCCGGGGTCTATTATTCCGCCAGTGTTACGGCGTATGAATTAGACAGCGAAGCCCCAACGGAGCTGTATGTCGATTGTGATGCTCTCGGCGCGAATAACGGGTCGAGCTGGGAGGATGCCTTTACCGAATTGCGAGAACCACTGAGCTTTGCGGCCGGAACCTTTTTTGGGGAGATCCGGGTGGCGCAGGGTATTTATACGCCTGGCGACCGGGAAGCCACGTTCCAGCTTAAGAATTGCATAACCATTAAGGGCGGGTACGCCGGCTTTGGTGAGCCAGACCCGAATGCCCGGGACATTGGGCTATACGAAACCATTCTGAGCGGCGACCTGAACGGCGATGACGGGCCGGATTTTGCCAACAACGGTGAGAACAGCTACCACGTTGTAACCGGCAGCGGGACAAACGAAGCAGCCGTATTAGACGGCTTCACTGTCACCGCCGGTAATGCCAACGGCTCATTCCCAGACAACTGTGGCGGCGGGATGTACAACGAATCCGGCAGCCCGACGATTACCAACTGCATCTTCAGTGGGAACTGGGCAGAAGAGTGGGGCGGCGGGATATTCAACGGCGAAAGCAGTCCGACGGTAACCAACTGCATATTCAGCGGCAACTCGGCCGGTAAGTTCGGCGGCGGGATGAGCAACTCCGGCAGCAGTCCGACGCTGGTCAACTGCACGTTCGGCGGCAACTCGGCAGACTACGGCGGCGGGATGGGCAACGTGGAAGACAGCAGTCCAACGCTAACCAACTGTATCCTCTGGGACAATACCGCGCCGCAGATGTACAATGAT
>JAUVYZ010000005.1 GCA_030602845.1 Phycisphaerae bacterium
GTCCATTCAGACAAAATCCGAGTGAGCCGATTTACGGACACAAGACGACAAGCTATTTCTCGCGTATGCTCGGGCTAAAGCAGGCACATCAAAAAAGGGCGGCCGAGGCATTGTGGTTTACCGTAGATAACCGCCTGGCCGAGGGCTGCATAAGCAATGTGTTTTTGGTCAAAGATTCGGCCCTTTACACTCCGCCGATTGTAACGCCGGTACTTGCGGGTGTAGCGAGGAAGACCGTCTGCCAGATCGCCCTGAAAAATTCCATCAAATTGGTTGAAAAAGACCTCTACATAGATGACGTATTGAGCGCCGACGAGATGTTTCTAACGAATGTGATTATGCAGGTTATGCCGATAAGCAGGGTAGAGAAGCACACAGTAGGCGACGGCAAGGTCGGGACGATAACGAAAAAGCTGCAAAAGTATTTCGACGAATTTATTAAAACTGAGTGTCGGAAGAGCAAATGAAGATAAAAGATATTGAAGAAGAAATCGAAAAAATAGCCCCTCTAAAATTGGCGCAGGACTGGGACAACGTCGGATTGCTCATCGGTGATGCGCAGCGTAATGTAAAAAACATTCTGCTGACCATCGATATAACCGGCGATGTTGTCGCTGAGGCAAAAAGATTAAAAACCGACTTGATTGTGAGCTATCATCCTGTTATTTGGGACGGCTTGAAGAAAATCACCGCCGACGGGCCGACCGGCGTTGTCTATGATTTGATTCGAGCGGGGATTGCGGTCTTTTCGATACATACCGCTCTGGATTCGGCGGTAGGCGGAGTAAACGACGGCCTTGCAGAGATTGTCGGCATCCGGGATGGAAAGCCGATTGGTGATTACGTTGACAGTCCCGGCGGCGATAATTACAAACTCGTTGTCTTTATCCCCATCGAATCGGCGGCCAAGGTTTCAAATGCGGTTTTTGCCGCCGGCGCAGGGGTAATAGGCAACTACAGCAAGTGCGGCTTCGGCGCCGAGGGGACAGGCAGCTTTTTGCCCTTGAAAGGCGCAAAGCCGACCATTGGGAAAAAAGGGAAATTGGAAAAGGTCCCGGAGATAAGATTCGAGACGATTGTGCCGGCGGAAAAACTTGACGATGCAACAGCGGCAATGAAAAAGGCACATCCTTACGAGACGCCTGCCTTCGATTGTTTCAAACTCTACGGAACGCAGTCCGAATTCGGCCTGGGCAGAATCGGCAAATTAGCCCGGCCAATGCGGATAAAACAAATCATCAAGAGGATAAAGAAATATACCGGTGCCCAGGCTATCGGTATTGTCGGCGATGAAAAACGACTGGTAAAGACGGCGGCGGTCTGCGCCGGCTCGTGCGGTAAGATTATCAATTCGGTCATCGCCGCCAAATGCGATTTGTACCTGACCGGCGAACTGAAACATCATCAGGCATTGGCCGCACAAGAGGCAGGCCTGACCTGCATCTGCCTGAGCCATACCGTTTCGGAACGGTTCATACTAAGCAAATTAGCAAAACAGTTGCAAAAGCAAATCAAACAGGTAACAATTAGAATAAGCAAAAAAGATGCAGACCCGTTTAAGTGGAAAAACCTATGACAGAAGATGAAAAGACGAATATCGAACACCGAATGTCCAATGTCGAATGTCGAACATCAGAGAAGGAGCCGACGGTCGAGTCGGTCACAGAAGCGGTTTTGTTTGCCAGCGATGAGCCACTCTCGGCGGAGCGGCTGGCTGACATTGTTGGAACATCCGTAAAACAAATCCGCACGTATATCAAAAACCTCAACGACAAATACCAGGCCAACAATAACGCCTTTGGAATAGAACAAATCGCCGGCGGTTATCAAATGCTTACCTTGAGTCCCTACAATCACTGGCTGAAAAAGCTGCTTCGGGTCCGCAGCGACAGCAAATTAAGCCCCGCAGCCCTGGAGACGCTTGCGATAATTGCGTACAAACAGCCGGTTATCCGGGCCGATATCGAGGCCATCAGGGGCGTTGCGGTCGGCGAGATAGCTCGAAGTCTTATGTACAAGGGACTGGTCAAGATTGTTGGCCGGGCCGAAGTCTTAGGCAGGCCGATGTTATACGGAACAACAAAAAAGTTTCTGGAAGTCTTCGGCCTGAATTCACTCAAAGACCTGCCCAAAATCGAAGAACTAAAAAAGCCCCCTGCCTGACAAAACCTATCGTTTTAGGAAAAACATAGATGCAGCCCTGGCTTGAGACTTGCGGTGTAATAGTACTGGCATTTATCGCCGTGCTTGTCGGTTTAAGAGCCTCACGGCTGCGAAAGCCCTATTGGTTTCTCGGCTACGCCTTTCCGCTATTTCTTCTGGCAATGGTGGTGCTGGTAAGAAACTTTAACCGCCTGAGGTTTGTGGTGCCTATGTCCTGGGTTGCCGCAGGCAGAAATGAATTTGTTATACTTTGCCTGAGCGTGCCGATGGTCTTTGCCACTCTGATTCCACGTCTTGCAAACAAAAGACTAAAGATTCTCGTAAGCATCCTTTTGTTGGTTGCGTCAATAGAGCTTGCAATATTTCCTTTTTTGGTGCCGGCCCTGATAAGAAACCATCTTGCGGAGCTTCAAACACAGCTCACAGGTGACGGCGTTTGTCTTCAGAGCACCGGTTACACCTGCGGCCCGGCTTCGGCGGTAACAGCTCTAAAGCAATTGGGAATTGACGCACAGGAAGGAGATATTGCTGTTTTGGCATACACAACACCCATACACGGCACTCCGGATGATCTGTTGTCACTGGCAATTCATAAACGGTATGGTTCGGAGGGAGTTAGCTGCCACTATCGTTATTTCGAATCCATAGCCCAGTTAAAACAGACCTGTCCAACAATAGCGGTGACCAAATTCGCCCCCTTTATCGACCACTATGTAACCGTTCTCGAAGTATCAGACAATCACGTTGTCGTAGGAGACCCACTTGCCGGAAGACGAAAGCTGACTTATGAGGAATTTGCAAAGAAGTGGCGGTTTATCGGCATCGTGGTAGAACGTAACGGGAAATAAAATTCCGGAGGTCTTTGGCCTGAATGCACTAAAAGACCTGCCAAAAATCGAAGGGCTAAAAAAACCTCCCGAGTGACAAACTTTCAACCACTTTTCGCAAAAGGACAATGCAATGGGCGTTAATTGCCGGAACAACCGGTCCTGTTCAATCGACCGGGGCATTGCGGAGAGGATAATCACCCGCCGGGTTTTTTTGAAGGCATCTGCGGTTTCACTCACCGGCCTGGCCGTAGCGCCGCTTTCCTGTACTCTGCAGATCACCCTCGGCCTCAGGCAAGGTACCGCACGATTCGGCATAGTTACCGACTGACACTACGCCAACGCCGATACTGTCGGCTCACGATACTACCGACACTCACTTGATAAACTGACCGAGTGTGTGGAGCTGATGAACGCTCAAAAAGTTGATTTTCTCATCGAACTCGGCGATTTCAAAGACCAGGACAACCCCCCTGTCGAACAAAGGACCATTTCCTACCTGCAGGCCGTCGAGAAAGTATTCCAAAAGTTCAACGGCCCAACCTACCACGTCCTCGGCAATCACGACGAAGACAGTATCTCAAAAGAACAATTTCTAACCAATGTAGAAAACACCAACATAAATCCGGCGAAAAGCTATTATTCGTTCGATTTCAATGGCGTGCACTTTGTCATTCTCGATGCCAACTACAGGGCCGATGGCACCGACTACGACCACGGCAATTTTGACTGGGACGACGCGAACATCCCGCCCGCAGAGCTAAACTGGCTCAAGCAGGACCTCGCCGCCGCACGCCGAGGCGCTATTGTATTCATTCACCAACTGCTCGACGGCACCGGCTCGCATTTCGTCAAGAACGCCAGCGAGGTCCGGGCAATCCTGCAGTCATCGGGCAAGGTCCCGGCCGTGTTCCAGGGCCATCAGCATTCAGGAAGTTACAGCCGGATAAAGGGAATTCACTACCATACATTGAAGGCAATGGTGGAAGGCCCCGGCGAAGAAAATAATGCTTACGCTATCGTCGAAGTCCGGCCTGACCGCAGTATCATCGTCACCGGCTACCGCAAGGCCATCAGCAAACAGCTCGACCCCGCCCCTGCAACCATCTGCAGCTAATCCCAGGGCAGCTTCTTTGCATCAGGGCTGACGGCATGTTTGGGCCTGGGGTGGTCGTCGTCGAAGGCGTACATATCGTCCTGCTTTTCAATGACAACAAATTTTTCATCAATCGAGCCGTCCGGCTTCGTAACTTTATCAAGTGACAACCCCAGATGTTTGGCAAGGAACTTGTAAGCGCCGAGGCGCTTCGACCGGCCATAATCATGTCCCTCATCCGCAAGATGCACATTCTCTACGGCATCCTCGGCACCATAGAGACGATAAACACTGCGGATGTAGGGGAACTCGACCTTCGGCGTATTCTTAGTCCAATCCCCGCCGCAGGAGATGAGCAACTGAGGTCGAGGCGCGGCCAAAGCGGCTATCTCTGTATTGTTAGTCTCGTGGGTTGCGCTTTTGTGGATGGGCATACCACTTTCGCAGACGCAGCCACCGAAAAAGTGCGCTGAGACCATTACCGTAGGCACTGAGACGGCGATACGGTCATCGACTGCGGTCAGCATAAATGATTGTGTTCCTCCGCCGGAATAACCGGTGATGCCGATGCGTTTTGGGTCGATGTCACCGGAGCGAAGAAGAAAATCTACTGCGCGGATGGAGTTCCATAGTTGCAGCTTGAGGACTTTCGGTCGTCTGTGCTGCCATCCTGCATTCTTCCAGTCACCCCATCCGACCATATCGTATGAGAAAACAACTGCTCCCATCCTGGCCAATGTTGCGCATCGCTTCTGCTGTTCAGGTCGAAACCGCCCATAGTTCCGGGGGCTGCTAGCGTGTCCGTGGGGACATAGGACCGCCGGAAAAGGCCCCTTGCCCTTGCGAGGACGATATAAACTTCCCGTAACAAAAACGCCTGGCAAACTTTCAAACGCCACGTTTTCGACGGTGTAGGTGTCATATTCACGTTTGCTGTGAATGATAGGATTCAAAGCGTATTTTTTGGGCAGGGGCAGGAGCTCTGCGCCACGGAGGATAGCTTCACGGATTCGCTTAGCTCTTGCCTTCCACTGCTCCAGGTTGGAATAGCTTCGGGCAAACCTGTCAAGCTGCTCTTTAGCTGCCTCCTCACTGTGATAGTGCCCCTGACAAAGCTGAGGTTTCTTGCCCCACTCTGCCAGCGGCTTTACCTGAAGTGTCTTAACAACATTGCCATCCTTCCAGAGAGGCGAGAGCAGAATAGCAATTTGCACATTGCCTTTGGCTTCAGGCAATCGGAGCATAAGCCGTCTGACGCCTTTATTAGTTTTCTCAGGCGGCTTCTGCTCGGCTGACTCAACTACAAATTCCGCACCGGCAGGAGACAATATCCGAGCAATCAGCTCTTTACCCTTGAGACTAAGTGCCGCGCTGCCGCCTTTTCTGACAGCGATTGTTGCATCGGTTGTCATTGCCCAGGCGACTTCACAGGGCTTTTGAATCTCGAACTCGTCCTGTATGAGCACTGCTCGTCGGTTATGCACCATCGCAACTCCGCGTGTAGTTTTTTTTGCAAACTTTTTGTAGGCGCTTGTCAGATCAATAAGGGCCGAGCCCGAATACTTACCGCTTACGAATTTGATAAAACTGGATTTGGCGTCAGCGTCCTGGTCTTCACCGCCTAACAGCGGTATGCTGTGGCTCCTGGAATTCAAACGGTAATAGGACCACCGCCTGCCTCCTTTTTTTCTGTCCCAGTAGCCGGGCAGATTGTAGTTGTCCGAGCCGAGGTCGCGTGCCCATCGAACGCCGAGGGCATCAAGCTCGAAATTGCCGAGGTCGAGGTGGCCGTGATTGACCTGGTTGTAGCCGGCCTTGACACCGACAAATAGCGCTTCGGGGTCGTCCCACGCGCTACGGAACACCGCTACCTCCACGGCACCGCGGAAAAAACGGTCGAGGTCTTTGGCCGGAGGCTTTTTGCGCGGAGCAGGCACGTACCAGACCACGTGCTCGGGGCTTGCGCTACGTTTGGCAAGCTCAGCGTGCTCGGCCTCGGCAAAGAGGGGATTATTGTAGGCGCGGGCGAACCAGAACAAACAGGGCAATGTCTTTCTCGAATTCCTTTCTCCGCTGTCGGCCAGGTTCAGGTACATTCCAGTCGGGCCGGTCATATATATCGGGAAATTTGCCGCTTCGGCCAGTCCCTTGATTTGCAAGAGCCCGAAGTCTTTGCCCAGAGCGGTCTGAAGCGCCGTCAGGCCGTAGGCGGTATATCGGCTGGCATAGTGCCAGTAACCGGGCCCTTCACCCCACGCACCGTCGGGGGCGTAAGTCTTCAGCGCACGTGGCAGCGAGCGAACCGCAGCGGGGACAATCTGCTCGGCGTACCGTGGATCGGATTCGGCAACAGCCAAAGCACCGACTATCAGTCCTCCATTGCAGACCTGGTTCCAGTTGTGTTCGCTTTGGGCCCACCATCTTTTCTTGTAGGCGATAAGCCCCTCTTCGAGGCCGTTCTTGATTAAGCCGGCCTTGATCTTCCGGCGTGTTGTGGCATCGAGATACGAATAGAGCCAGTCATAACCGAGGCCGACGGCGTGTGACATTTCGGCGGTGTCGAGGAAGTGGGAGGGGTTCCAGTCCTTGAACGCGCAGACGGCCAGCAGATTTTCCACCGCCTTGTCAGCATACTTCTCCTCGCCCGTCCACCTGTATGCAAGGCCCAGGTGGTAAATCCGGCTGAGGCACGCTCTGCTGACAGAAAGAAGCCGTGGCCCAATCTTCCTGTAAGTAAGCACCGGCCTCTCGCAATAGACGTCTGCCTGCTGGAGAACGTCTTTCAAACACTTCTGCAGAACCTTATCCTTTGCATACTGTTTTTTGAGCTTTTCCAGGTCCTTGTCCTTCAACATCAACCGGGGGTGGTTCCGATCGAGCGTCGTAAGGACTTTAGAAGAATCTATGATGACCTCCTTAGCCGGTGCCAGAGTGGCGTGGCAACACGTCAGGATAGTCACCAGCGCAACAAACCTAAATAGCTTCATCTTAACTTACCTCCATTCTACCTCGACAGTACATTAGTGTTATTGCAATCCACTTAGTTACAAACTCACCTGCCCTCCATAACACCCACAAAGGCGAGTCAGATGCAACGACTTATTCGAATGATGTCCAACAATATCACGACTTAAAAAACAAGGACGCTGCGGTCTTCTATTGATGTCGGAGGGTCGTCAACGCGGTCACCAATAAAGTGAACAATCAGGTACTTATCACCTGGAATTTCATAATATAGATTGCTCCATTCTTTCGACCCTTTCTGAGGCAGGCCCCAGCCGATGTTGGGCCTGCCGAGGATACGGTAAACCTGGCGAAAGCTCATTTCGGGCTTGATCTGCCCGGCCCGGGATAGGGTGGCCCTCTCCCGATCGCATCCCGCAACAAGAAACCCGAATAAGCAACTTACGCTAACAACCACCAGCCAACATCTCATCGTCAGATTCTCCTAATGTCCTTTGAATTAGTAATGAAACTTTGTGACACCCTCAAAACCCCGGCCTGAACAAGGTCGAAGGCTTGTTTGGGGGTGTTGAAAACCACCACCGGATGTTATAGAAGATTTGGAACCTAAAAGCAAGGAAAATCTTTTGCCAGTGCCGCTGAAATTTCTTATGATTATGCCGAATATAATCCTGTTTGAAATAAGGGTGAAATTATGGAAAAGTTTATTTACAAGACGCCACAGGAAATGGGAGCAGCGGCAGGGACACAGGCGGCAGAAGTCATCAAACAGGCAATAGAAAATAAAGGACAGGCGAATATTATCCTGGCGACGGGGACCAGCCAATTCGAGATACTCAAGAAGCTTGTGGCTGCGAGCCCCGCCCCTCCGAGAGGCTGGCCGAGGGGCTGGGCGGGCGGAATCGACTTCTCGAAAGTAACAATGTTTCACCTCGATGAATACATAGGGCTGAGTGCAGACCATCCGGCCAATTTCAGAAAGTTTCTGAAAGAACGGTTCGTCGATAAGGTGGCAAGTTTGAAGGCGATACATTTCGTCAACGGCAATGCAGATGACCCGCAGCAGGAGTGCCGCAGGTTAGGTGCTATTATCGCGACGCATCCGATTGACGCGGCACTGATAGGCATCGGCGAGAATGGGCATCTGGCGTTTAACGACCCGCCGGCAGACTTCCAGACCGAAGAGCCATTCATTATCGTTGAACTGGACGAGAGATGCAGAGGCCAGCAGTTGGGCGAAGGATGGTTTGATACCCTGGAGCAGGTACCTCGCCGGGCGATATCGATGAGCATCCGGCAGATTATGAAAAGTGCGTGCTTAATTGTTTCGGTGCCGGAGAAACGCAAAGCCGAGGCGGTCAAGAACGCTCTGGAAGGGCAAGTAACAAATATGTGTCCGGCGTCGATACTGCAGAGACATCAGAACTGCAAGATATTTATGGACGCTGAGGCGGCGTCATTGCTTTCGAAAATTCAGGGACAGCCATAAAAGACGTTGGCAGTCCCGAATTTTATATCGTGCACAAACCGCCCACGGGGTTGACTATCTCCGCTTCTACCAACAGATTGCGTGGGCGATAGTATTGTTCAGCCACATTTTCGATGAGCTGCCGAGCATGTTTATCTTCGACAACAGCCACGATGCTGCCGCCCATCCCCGCGCCGACAAGCCCCGCGCCAACCACGCCCGGAGTCGCCAGCGCGATATCAACGAGCATATCTATTTCGGGCAGGCTGACATTATAGCCACCGCTCTGGCGGCACAGCCGAGCCTGGCTTATACGCTGCGGGTCACCCGATTTTAGGTCGCTTATCAGAGCATCAATCCTTGTATTGGGATAACTGTTGTCGGTTGGTATGCGTTTTCCGTCAACCACTTTTGTTACGCGGTCGCCATTGTGCGAGATGCTAATCAACTCGCCGAAGGTTTTTATATCGTCTGTTTGCAGGCACCGCGGAACCATATCGGCTCGAATACACTCGGCTATTCCGTAGAGACATATCCGCCTGACGTGATAACCCTGCTTGGGTTCGTCGTGACTTCTAAAGACATGACGAATTTCCGGCTCGTGTTCCGGAAGGAGCTCCAGAATGTCCGCACGGCTGACAGAGGCGGGCAGTGACTTTACCATTCGATAGATTTGGACCTCATCAACGCCAAGTCTCTCTGGATTGACATCGCGAAGTCGTTCGAGCTTGCCGGCATACTGTGGAAAATTTTTGCGGAGCATCATCAAGCCAAACTCATAGGCGGCCACGCGACTGTTAAAGGCATTGCGGGTGTCGGCTTGCTTTCTCGCCTCGATGCAACTGTTGGCCAGCACGAGACTATAGCCGGACGGAAGCGCAGCGTCTTCTACTGTCACTGGAAAAGCGGTAATATGGAGGATTGTACCGGGCCTGCCGAATATAATAGCAGCGTGGTCGCTGCATCCGCCGCGGGTGCCCACATACCATTCGGCGAAACCTGCGTACTCAACCAAATCGACAGGTTGAATCGCAAGGGCGTTTGTCCGTATTACCGCTTCCGCAGCAGCCATAACCAATGCCGATGAAGAACTAAGCCCCGCCGCCCTGGGGACATTGCCGTAAACCATCATATTCATACCCTTGATCGCCGGCGCGAAGCTGCCTTCATCTTTTGTGTTGAGATGTTGAAAGTACAGCACCGCAGCGCGGACATAATTCGACCAGGTAATCGACGGGTCGTCTTTGCGTTTTTCAAACTCATCGTGGCACCAGGCGTCCCAGTCCCGGATTTTTTCCTTCACCGGCAGAGACGCGCTGATACGGAATTGTTCATCAGGAAACTGACTCGACTCGACATTTTTTGCCAGCACCAGGTCGTCGTCACGCGGCTCAAACACACACCACATTTGCTTTACAGAGATGGGATTGACCGACCCGCCGCGGTGGTCGATGTGAGTGCCTACCAGGTTAACCCGACCGGTTGAGCGTACTATAATGACGCTTCGGTTTTCGCCGTATCTGCCGGCAAATGCTTCAAGGACGCGCAAAGCCATCCGGGCCGCTTCGGCTTTCAAATCCTCATTACCGCCGTAGATTTCGTCCAACCTGTGGTGAAATGCACTGTTTGCCTCTTTAATCAGAACAATCCAATCGCTGACTGGTCGCCGGCCACTGTTTTTCAACAGCCATAAGTTTTCGTCCTCTAACATATTTCTACGCTGTTCAATATCCGCCTAAATAACAGGTTCTACTTTGGGGAGTAAACTATATTGCCATCGACTATGGTCGACTCAACCATCACCCTATAATCACCCGGTGAGCCGGTGATGTCGAGTATGCACAAGTCAGCTTTTGCGCCGTCGGCGATTGAGCCGCAGCCCTCTTTATCCAGCCCTGTCAGCGCGCATGGGTTTGTTGACAATATCTTTGCGGCCATCACAAGAGCTTGCTCGAATTCCAACGCATTGTGCAGGCGATTCCAGATACCCTGCATATCTATAGTGAGCCAATTGAGCAGATTGGCAAATCCACGGTCCATTGTCAGATTGCTGCTGAAGAGGGTATTGGGCTGGTCAACGGCTCGGAAGTAGTTGCCATCCTCGCTGAGGACGCCGCGTTTGCCGCCACTTGTGAACTGCCTGACCTGCGAACCTGCAGCGAACAAACAGTCTGTTACCCCAATAATCCTATCCCCACCTTTGCGTTTCAGGATATCTCTTACATAGGCGGGGTTGACATGGTAGCCGTCAAGGATTTGTTCGGCATAAAGCTCGTCGGATTTTAATACCGCCTCAATTGCTCCTCCGCCGTGGAATGGCTTGTACGAACCGCCGGTCGGGCCGTTCGTAAAGTGGATGAAATATTTAAGTCCCGCCCTGGTTGCTTCCACAATTTGCTCACAAGTTGCATTACTGTGTCCGGCTCCCACGACAACTCCTTTGCCGGCCAGATATTCGGTCAATTCATAGCTGGGCCGACCAAAATCAGGTACAACATTAGCCAGCTTGATGGTTCCTTTGTCCTCGATTCTGTCGAAAGAGTCGGTACGAAATTCAAGCACGTAATCCGGGTTTTGAGCACCGGCCATCCGAGGGTTAATGAAACTGCCTTCTAAAAGCGCCCCCAAAAGCTTCGCGCCCGGCTGATTGTTTGTCTTACTTAGATAACGATATAGCTGAGCATAGCAATTTCTCAGATTATCAATCGGGCTGGCCCAGGTCCCGACATAAAAACCAGTAACACCGAACTTAATGAGGGTTTTACTCAACATCTCCAGGCCATAGTCATAAGCAGCCGGACTATTATCAAAGGTCTCGGATTTCACATCATAAAGACCGGTGGTGAACTCAAAGAGGTTGTAGCCGTGAAAATGTATGTCAACAAACCCCGGCACGACATATTTGCCGGTTATATCTACGACCCGGTCACAGCGGTCCTTGTCGCCGGCAAGTTCGACCCTGCCATTGCGAAGGATGATATCAGTACGTTCAACACCTTGCGGTGTTACCACGAAGCCGCCTTTGAGTTGTACTGTTTTCATATTGACAAGAATCATACCTCAATGGTGTACAGAAGCCAAGCCGAAGATATCTATTATGCATCGCAGCCCGTTTTTAAGCGTAAAATTCGTCATCCTGCCACTCACAGAAGCATATAACACCTTGTTAATTGCATTTTGACTTTACAAACACACTCAGCCCTGTTAAAATTCGTCAGCTAAGTTATAAAACGGCTCAACAGAGACCAAATACGAAAATGGCTGGCAAAATAGTTATAGATACCGAACGGTGCAAAGGTTGCGGCTTGTGTGTAGTAGTATGTCCGAAGAATTGCATCGTCATCTCCAGGCACTCCAACAAAAACGGTTACTTCCCCGCCCAGGTAACCAACGCTGATTGTACAGGGTGCGCTATGTGTGCGATTATCTGCCCGGATGTGGTCATTGAAGTATATCGCGACGAAAATATAGTACCTATCGAAGGGAGTAGTAAAAAAACTGAGTTGACTAAGGAAAGAGCGTGAGTGAAAGAATTTTAATGTGTGGCAATGAGGCGCTGGCGGAGGCGGCCATCATTGCCGGTGTTGACGCATATTTCGGCTATCCGATTACGCCGCAAAACGAAATCCCCGCCTATATGTCCAGGAGAATGCCCGAGGAGGGCCGGGTCTTTGTGCAGAGTGAAAGCGAATTAGCCGCAATCAATATGGTATTCGGGGCTTCGGCCACGGGCAAAAGGGCTATGACAACATCATCCAGTCCCGGCATCAGTCTGATGCAGGAGGGAATAAGCTATCTGGCAGGAGCCGAGCTGCCGGCGGTGGTCGTCAATGTAATGCGAGGCGGCCCGGGCCTCGGTAACATTGCACCATCACAAGGCGATTATTTCCAAGCCACTCGCGGCGGTGGACACGGCGATTATCGAACCATCGTCTTCGGACCATCAAGCGTACAGGAGCTGGTCAATTGTATACCGCTGGCGTTCGATTTGGCTGATGAGTATCGAATGACCGTGGTCGTCCTGGCTGACGGTATTTTGGGCCAGATGATGGAGCCGATAGTGCTGGAGAAAAAGCCACGGCGCAAACTGCCTGCTAAAGATTGGGCCCTGACGGGGGCCAAAGACCGAGAGCAAAACATTGTCCGCTCGTTATGGCTGCCGGAAGGAGCACTGGAAAAACACAACTATAAGCTCAAGGCCAAATATGAGCAGGTGCAAAAAAATGAAGTCATCTGCGAACAATACGAGGTTGACGATGCTGAAATCATAGTGGTTGCTTACGGCGTTGCAGCAAGAATCGTGCGCGGCGCGGTGAACAAGGCAAGGGAAGAGGGAATCAAGGTCGGGTGGATACGCCCTGTCACCCTGTGGCCATTCCCAACAGAGCAAATCAGCAAGGCCGCCGATGAATTGCGGATTTTCCTGACCGTGGAAATGAGCTGCGGCCAGATGGTCGAGGACGTAAAACTGGCCATCGCCGGTAAAGCACCGGTAGTACTTTACGGCCGACCCGGCGGCAGCATACCGACCGTTGAAGAAATCCTGGACAAAATCAAACAATTGACGATACCAACGAAAAGGGCAAAGTAATGAAGACAGTATTTACACGAACGCCGACACTCAAGGATTGCCCAACGCATTATTGTCCCGGATGCGGGCACGGGATTGCTCATCGATTGATAGCTGAGACAATCGATGAGCTGGGCATACGCGGCCGCACTATCGGCATAGCGCCCGTAGGATGCGCGGTGTTAGCGTATAATTATCTTGACGTAGATATGGTCGAGGTGGCGCATGGCAGACCACCGGCGGTGGCAACAGGGATGAAAAGGACCAATCCGGACAAAATAATCTTCTCCTATCAAGGCGACGGCGACCTTGCGGCAATCGGAACAGCGGAAATTATTCACGCCGCACATAGAGGCGAACAAATAACTGTTATCTTTATTAATAACGCGGTCTTCGGTATGACGGGCGGCCAGATGGCGCCGACAACCGTTCTCGGCCAGGTTACAGCAACGACCCCACAGGGCCGACAGACCACCAGCGAAGGCTATCCGCTGCAAGTATCGGAATTGTTGGCACTGTTGCCGGGCGCAATTTATGTTGAGCGCTGCTCCGTATATAACCCGGCCCAAATCCGCAAGACCAAAAAGGCCATCAAGCACGCCTTCGAGCTGCAGGTCAGCGGTGCCCAGGGCCTGTCGCTTGTTGAGGTCCTCTCGCCCTGCCCGGTTTATTGGCGAATGACTCCGGTCAAGGCGATGGAATGGATAGAAAACGAAATGACAAAAGTTTTCCCGCTCGGCCGATTGAAGGGCTAAAAGCCAAATATCGAATGTCGAATGCAGAAATGACAACAAATGATTCTTATGAAGAGGTTATCATTGCCGGCTTCGGCGGCCAGGGAATCCTGCTGGCCGGCAGACTGCTGGCCCAGATGGCGATGAAGGCCGGTAAAGAAGTAACCTTTATGCCCTCCTACGGCGCCGAGATTCGAGGCGGTACATCCAATTGTGCGGTTATTGTGGCGGACGAGTCTATTGCCTCACCCATAGTCAGCAAACCCGACTCGCTGATTGTAATGAACAAGGCCTCGCTGAATAAATTCGCACCACGCCTTAAAAACGGCGGGCTGCTGGTTATGAACAGTTCCCTGATTGACAGCAAGCCGCAACTGGACGATACAATCGAAATAATAGCGGTGCCTGCCGACGAACTGGCAGTTGAATTAGGCAACCAGAAAGCCGCTAATATGGTGGCCATCGGCGCGTATTTGCAAAAACGAGGACATCTTACTCCAGATGCGGCGGCTGAAGCTCTGCCCGACGTGCTTGCGAAGCGGTACCATCAAACATTGCCGCTAAACACTGAAGCTCTGCGCCGCGGCGCCGAATTCGTTAAAAACAGCGAATAGCGGATATACAAAATTGGAAACAGAAAAAACAGAAAGTATGCAAAGAAATGTTTTCAGCCGGCTAAACAGCAGCCGACGGCGTCCGTTTACTTTGTGTATGGCACCAATGATAGATATGATTTTTCTGCTGCTGATATTCTTTTTCGTAGCAGCGAAGTGGAGACCACAGGAGGATTTTTTGCCGTTCCAATTACCTGCTGCACAGGCACAGGACCACAGAATCGGAAAAGCTGAGCCTCTAATAATACATATTTTTGCAACGGAAACCGGCTGCCAGGTCCGGATAGGGCAGCTCTACACGGTCCAAATAGAAAATCAAACAATTGAGGCCGACCTGGTCGTGTTGATGGAACAAATAGAGAAGTGCCTGCTTGCCCAAAAAAGATTCGCCACCGACCCCGTAGAAATAATTTGCAGCCCGGAAGTGAAATGGGAACATCTGGCAAAAATATATAATGTGTTTTACGGAATGGGCCTGACCGACATTACATTACCAATGACGGAGTAACCCCCAACAATGGGTACTTCTATTAAATGCAGCCCTAAAATCATAACCGCTTTATGTGTTGCGTTTTTCTTTTCATCTCTGCCGGCAAGTTCAGCTAATGCAATACCAACCGCAGAAGATATTAACAGTCTGGCCGAAACAGCAAGGCTGACCGCCGATACTTTTATGCGCGAAAGCTTCCAGCTCCGTATGCAATATGAGTTCAGCGGGCAATTTTTGAGCCGGAACGATAAAGAAAATCTGCACACTCTCGCAAAAAAAGCCACTGACCGGCTGCTGGCAATCGCAGAAAGCCAACGAAAACTAAAAAAGCAAATCGAAGACTATCAAGGAGACGATTGGGACAACAGGTACGGCTCGACAGGTCTGTGGAGAAGGCTGTCCAGGGACCTTTACGTAACCACTTTAAGTAAGTGTGAAATTGATTTTTATCTTGCCCTTTCATCTCAACCGTTACAAAGAAATAAAATATCACAAGGGATACTGGCCCAAATAGATTCATTAACCCAAATCCACAATATAGCGTATTCACAGTTCTTAAAAGCCAGAACCCTCGCCCTGCTCGCCCGGACGGACCCAAACTATAAACCATTAGCAAAAAAAGAGTTTGATGCGCTTATGGCTCGCTCCGATATGAGCCATTCAACTGTTTTCAGGATAGCGATAGAGAGAATTAAATTACTCGGCCAAACCAAACCGGCCCAATTAGAGAAACTGGCCAGGGAACTTGCACAAAGCAGTTGCGCCGATGACATTGAACTGGTTTTATCTCTGGCGTTTCTGCAGCGACAACACGATGCCAACGCCTTTGAAAAAATTGTGCAGCTCCGGCCGGAAACAGAATCTTTTCTCGGCTCATTGATATTACAGAATCTTTCCTGTCAGATTAAAGCAGGAAAATTGACGGAACAGACCTTACAGCAAATCACTGTCTTTGAAGCAGAGCTCGCCGTACAAAAAATATGGAATAATATATCCGAAGAACATCAAATACTCCTGAACCATCTAACAGGCACAGAAAAGTTTCAAACGCCTTTGATACTTTACGTCGCCGCAATAGCATCCGCAGACTCGTCGCCAACCAGAGCGGTTAAACTGCTGGTAAAGGCAAGTAAACTCCAGCAACAGCAAAAAAGCGAGATGTTAGAAACCTCAGCCGAGGAAATTGCCGAACAAGCTGCAAAGCTCGCATATAGTCTGTTCGCCCAAAATTCACTTAATTGCCCGACTGTCCTCGAAGCCTTTGAAAACTACTCTGCAATAGCAAATAAAAAAATCGATGAAGAGCTGGAGTACCTCTACAGTATCGTCCTGAATGATTGCGGCAGAACTACAAAAAGCAAAGAGCTACTGCAAAAGATAGCTAACCGCTCTGCCGGATACTGGCGCAACAGAGCAAAATTAGACCTCATAATACAGGCAATAGAGCAAGAGCAACAAAACAGCGAGTTACTTGAGCAGCTAAGAGAATTAATTTTGAACTGCCCTGGCCGGGACAAAAAGAACAATAAATTACGTATGGAGGCAATAACCATTTATTGCCAAACGCTTCTTGAATCGCCAGACAAATTGTCAGCCAAAAAAGTGTTAAATATTTTAGACAATGCTGAAACTACCCGCGGCATACGGCTTGACTTTTTCAAAGCAAAAGCACTTCAACAATTATGCAGGTTAGAGGAGTCGGTCCACTATATGGTTTTGGCTATAAGGATTGACAGCGGCTCACTTGCCGGCGAAGTAATGGAACTGTTGTCTGAAGTTGTCGATACAATCGACAAGTTACAATTACAAGCGGATGATTTTGACAAAACGATTCATAACTGTAAAAAGCTGGCTGAATTCAGTCATAAATCCACTAACGACCGGCAATCAGGTTTGCTTCTAACAGAAATTTCTATACTCGCAGCAGCTAAAGATAAGGAAAAATTATCAGAAGCTGAAAAATTGCTCAACAATATGGCCGGAGACGGCGATGCAAATGATGTCAATTTGCTTCGCTGCCGGGCCAGGTTACTCGCCGAGCAGGGCAGATTCAGCGAGGCGGCTGGATTGTGGGCGCAAGTTGCCAAAATACGAAAAAGCGAAACTGTTTCAACAAACCAGCGAAGCTGGAAATGGTGGCGGGCCAAGTTTTATGAGCTTCACTGTTGCGCAAAAATATCACAAATACAAAAAGAGAAAGTCTTACATACCATCGAGGTCCTCGAAAACAGTTTCACCGACATCCCGCCTTTATGGGCTGAAAAACTAAGCTCACTAAAACAGCAGTGCCGCCATAGCGAAAAGCAAAATGTAAAACCATAGCGTATCCCGCACCCATTGAGCGCAGGCTCACGTCTAATGGGTGCGGGACAAAAGTTTTAATTTTTAGTTATAGGTTCTTAACTTTAAAAATCTAAGATTAAGGATGATAATAAAATGAATCGAGGCAAAGTCTTTTGTGCATCACTATTCGTATGTATAACATTATTCTTCTCTGTCCTTGATATCTACGCTGCGGAGCAATACAAGCAAGTGAGCAGAAATACAATTTCTCGAATCGTGGACGGCAAGCATGATAGCGCCGTAAAACAATTTGAAAACTATCTCAAGAAACACCCCGGCGACCTCGAATCTCTGTATGGCCTGGCGGTTGCCTATGCTCAAAAGAAAGATATTGGCAAGGCAATGGCCTACGCCAGACAGGCCATTGACGCAGGGCTACCATTCGGCCGTTTCCTCGCCGGCCCCAGGAGTTTGCTGAAACCCCTAACCGACAGCACCGAATTTCAGGAATTCTCGAAAAAACACGCCGTCGAGCTCCTGCACGGCCCCATGCTCGGCTGCGTTACCGGCAGCAGCGCAAAATTCTGGGTGCGCACGGCCAACGAAGTACCCGTGCAAATCATCGTAAGCGCCTCAAAGGCAATGCGCCCGGTCATCAAGTCCACCATTGTAAAAACGGATGCAAGCAAAGACTTCACCGCTGTGCTATCTGTGTATGGACTGCGGCAGAATACCCAGTACGATTATTATTTGCTCGTGGACGGCGAGATGGTATCGAGACAACCGTACGGTTCGCGATGGTCTTTCCACACATTCCCCGCTTCCGGTACGAAAACGAAGTTTCAAATCGGCTTCGGCGGCGGAGCAGGATATACGCCTCAGCACGAAAGAATGTGGAAGACGATTGCCGCACACAAGCCGCTTGCATTTCTTCTTCTCGGCGACAACGTCTATATCGACAATCCGACAAGAACAGCCGTCCAGCAATACTGCTATTATCGCCGTCAGAGCCGACCTGAATTTCGAAGATTCACCGCCTCCACAGCCGTTTATGCCATCTGGGACGACCACGACTTTACCACAAATGACAAATGGGGCGGCCCCGAAATCGACAAACCAGAGTGGAAGATTCCCGTCTGGCGCACATTCCGCAACAACTGGAACAACCCCTACTACGCCGGAGGAGAAAACCAACCCGGTTGCTGGTTCGATTTTACCATCGGCAACGTGGACTTCTTTATGCTCGACGGACGATACTACCGTATGAAACCCAAAAGCAAGAATCCCTCTATGCTCGGCGACGTCCAGAAAAAATGGCTGTTCAAAAAACTCAAGTCCTCTACGGCCACCTTCAAAGTTCTCGCCTCGCCCGTGCCCTGGGCCTTCGGCGCCAAGCCCGGCAGCCTCGACCCCTGGCAGGGATACAAGCAGGAACGCGAAGAAATCTTTTCCTTTCTCGAAGCCAACAAAATTGACGGCGTAATTCTTCTCTCAGCCGACCGTCATCGCTCCGATATCTGGAAGATTGAACGCCCGAATAGATATGCGTTGTATGAGTTCGAAAGTTCAAAGCTCACCAACATCCACACGCACAAACTAATGCCGGGTGCTTTATTCGGCTACAATAAGAAATGCTCGTTCGGATTGCTCTCATTCGATACGACAATACCGGATCCACAAGTAACTTACCGGATTATCAGTATTGATAACGAGGTCATCTACACGTTCTCGCTCAAGAGCAGTCAACTAACACACAAAAAAGCAAAATAAGGATGGTGCAAAGAATAGTGCAACTCACTAAATAACTTGCATAAATAGCTGCGATGAACTATAATATGTAAAATGCAAAAACCAGATTTAATTTGCGAATAGGAACATAATAATGGCCAAGCGAACGAATAGTAAAAAACCCAAGGTCATCTGCAGCTTCTGCGGCCGGTCGGCAACCCGGGCCGATGCCTTCATAGAAGGACCGAACAGGGTCTTTATCTGTCCGGAATGCGTCGAGCTGTGCCACAACATCATCCAGCAAGACCACAAACGACTCACCAGGCAGGTCATCGGTCTGAAAGAAATGCCCAGGCCCAGAGAAATAAAGGAATATCTCGACCAATATGTAATTGGGCAGGAACACGCCAAAAAATATATCTCAGTCGCCGTTCACAACCACTATAAACGCCTTCTACACAGCGATAGTGACGACAGCGATGTTGAAATAGACAAATCCAATGTTCTCTTAATCGGCCCGACCGGCTCCGGCAAAACGCTGCTTGCCCGCACCCTCGCCCGCAAATTGGAAGTGCCGTTCGCAATATGCGATGCAACCACCGTTACCGAGGCCGGGTACGTCGGCGAAGACGTCGAAAACTTCCTGCTGCGACTGCTGCAGTCCGCCGACTACGATATAGAAGCCGCCCAGCGGGGAATTGTCTATATCGATGAAATAGATAAGGTCGGCAAAACCACCCAGAACGTTTCGATTACCAGAGACGTCTCCGGCGAAGGCGTCCAGCAGGCACTGTTGAAAATGCTCGAAGGAACTATCGCCAATATCCCGCCGCAGGGCGGAAGAAAGCATCCGGAACAATCTTACATACAAATTGACACCACGCAGATACTTTTTATATGCGGCGGAACCTTCGTGGGTCTGGAAAATATCGTCAAGAAACGACTCGGCAAAAAAATGATCGGATTCGATTCAGAGTTGTCCAGGCAAACCGACGAAAAAACCGAGTACAGCGATATAATTCAGCAGGTCGTACCCGAAGATATCATCGAGTATGGAATGATTCCTGAAATGGTGGGCAGACTCCCCGTAATTACCACCCTCTCCGCTCTCGATGAAGATGCGCTCATAGACATACTAACCAAACCGAAAAATACGCTGCAGAAGCAGTATCAAAGATTTTTCGAGATGGAAAATGCCAAGCTTGAATTCACAGACGACGCCTTACACGCACTGGCACAGAAGGCCCTCAAGCGCGACACCGGTGCCAGGGCATTGCGCGCGATTGCCGAGGAGCTGATGGTTGATTTGATGTATCAACTGCCGGAAGAGCCCAAGCCCGCAAAATACGTAATTACCCGTGACATTGTCGAAGGCAAAGCCGATTTGTTCACCGCAAGACAAAAAGCAAAAAAAGAATCCGCATAGAGCTTGTCTGCCGGCAATTGGGCTTCAAAATTACTCCGAGCCAGTCCGCTCGCCCCTTGAGACTGCCAACTGGATGTCCGTTGCGCTGCTTTGAGCAACAGCCGCAAGGGCATATTGGGCCTCACCAAAACAAATACCCTTATCAATACGCAAGGTAACGACCCTGCGCTCCGGCGGCAAACCTCGCAAACGAACATCTATCAATTCAGCAAGTTTATCAACTACGTCGATAAAGCTTGATGTGCTAATTTTTTCTGAGCCGACCGCAAAATCGATGTTCTCCCCGGTTGTCTTCATAACGGTAACCGTAGTCACCTGGACCCCGGGTTCGGAGTCGCTTTGGGCGAACTCGCAGCCGTCCGGAACGGTAACCGGAAAATTCTCAGCTTCGATGAACTGACAAACCACCAGAAAAAATATAATAAGCAAAAACACAATATCTATAATCGGCGTCATATTAAAAGACATAGGCCTTTTCCTTTTATCCGGGACCCTCTTATTATCACGGGCGCAGAGACTTGTGAACGGTCTCCACCGGCTTTACTTCAAGCTCGCGAATCGGCTGTTTTGGTTTTGGCTGTTCAGACTGCTTTTGCCTTTTGAGGCTGCGCCTTATTTCGGGTATAATACTCTCAGCTTCTACTACCGCATCGCTCACCAGCATCTCAATCCGGTTTCGAAACACGCCGTGTATCGCCAACGCCGGTATTGCAATAAACAGGCCCCAAAAGGTTGTCACCAGGGCAACGGAAATCCCCTCGGCCAATTGTGCCGGCTGCGGCTGACCGCCGGCCAGCACAATGGCGTTGAACAGTTTTATCATCCCGAAAACCGTCCCGAACAAACCTACCATCGGCGAAACATTGCCAATCAGATTGACCCATTCAATCCTGCGCAAAAGCCCCCAGGCCTGCTCCTGAAGCGACTCGGCAAGCACGTTTCGCATCCGGAACCAATCGCCCCTGCCCTGCGTAACCGCCTTGACAACTGCGATGCTGACAAAATCATTT
>JAUVYZ010000110.1 GCA_030602845.1 Phycisphaerae bacterium
CAGGGCAAACGCTTAGGTTACGATATCAAAGATATGATTGAAGCCGCCCGGAAGAAAAGGCGAAAATAGCTTACACGTTTTTGCCACACGAGGGTAAAATTGAGGAGTTAAGCTACCTGGAATAATTTTTTAGACAATCGAGCGGAGCCATCCCCAAGCTGCGCTTGAGGCTGCCACCCAACGCAGGATTGACATTATGGTTTTTAGCGTCTGACCATTGTCTAAAAACTTTGTAACAGTATCCTAACTGTTCAAATAAGCGCCATCATTTTCATGTTTTCATCACGTCTCCGCCCTGATGATTCGTCAGTGTGATTTGCCTGGCCCCTTTGCTCCGCGAAATCCCATAATACTACTTTCTTTGAGAGGAAACTGCGTGGCCCCGGTGATGGCATCACAGGCAGCCGGAACCGCCATCCACGAACCACCTCGCACCATTCGAAATCCATCCAAACCGGTATGATACGGAGTCGAATACCAATCCAGGGTCCACTCGGCCACATTTCCGGCCATATCGCAGGCCCCGTAAGGACTGTTGAATTTATCAAAGCTGCCTACCGACGCCGTATACGGAAACCCGTCATCATCACCATCGTAATTACATCGATAAACACCCTCAGCGTTCGGCGATTTATTCCCCCAGGGATATTTTCTCTCGGGCAGAGGATTTTTACGCTGCTTTGTCTTGTCGCCGTCCAAATAAATCCCACCCCGAAGGGCTTTCTCCCATTCTGCTTCACTCGGCAGTCTCAAACCACACCACCTCAAAAACGCCGCTGCATCATACCAGGATACATACGTAATCGGATAATTTTCTCTGCCCGGCTTCACACTGTAAGCAAAATTAGGGGCAAACCCTTTCTGGATAATGCCGCAGCGGCCCGGCGAATGAACTGCCGCCGGGTCGGACATTCGGTTATTCCAACCTGCTCCCTCTCGACCGATTTCGTTAAGGTAGTCTGTGTACATAGAAATTGTGGTCTCATACTTCGCCATATAAAATAGGGGAAGGTTGGAATTGGGTTTTGTGTTTTTCGATTCGTCGTAGCCACCGCCGGGGAGGCTCTTCATTATGAATTTTCCCGCTGGAATCCGTACCATTTGAATGCCACGAACACGAACCTTCACCTGGTTCACGTCCGCGAAACTGGTTTCACCCGTTCCCCACCAGATAATCTTCTTGTGTCCCGGACTCTCGATGAGGTCATAACCATTACCTCTGAGATGCTCCATAGGAAGAAGTTCCCATGTAGTGCCGGAATTCTTGCTATAGCGGATAAAAACGTATGCGGGACAATCCTTTGAAATCTCCGGGTCATTTATGTCATATTCGATAACTATTCTCGGGCCGCCCAATTCAGTCGTTTCCTGCGTTACCTTCGTATTGGAAATCTCAATCCACTGCGCGTAAGACAAATTGCTGCAAATCAGGGAAACAATCACTAATAGCATAATCCTTTTCGACATTTTACTTGGGTTCCCGCAAGGCGGGGTCCCTCCTTTTAAGATCCGACTTATTCTGTGTTCAGGAGTTTTTATACTTTCTCGGGTATAACCCAGGGTTTTCTGTAGTTGGCCTTTAAGTACTTGTTGGCTTCGGCGTCACTTACAAACGTTTCAGTTGCGCCGTCAAATTTAAGTTTACGGTTTCCAACCCGATATGAGATATTGGCAAGATGGCACAACACCATCGAAAGGTGCGCTTCTTCAATATCGGCTTTAGGTTTCTTTCGGGTACGGATACAGTTTATGAAATCGTCAAAATGCGCGTCGATTATACTTCCGAATTTCAAGCTGGCCGGCTCTGAGACAACCGCTTTGCTTTCCCGAATATTTCTATCCTCCTCAAACACCTGCCAGCCACCGCCGTGTCTGCCAAAGCACATAAACCCTTTAGTTCCGCATATTTCCACCTTTGTTGCGGAGAAAGGCCAGTCAGGAAACCTGGTCTTGTCTTTCAAGTGAACGATTCGATGCATATAAGGCGACCAGAGGGACGCTTCGAAAAGCAAGGTAAGTTTGCCGAGCTCAAAGGTCGCGAACTGAGTGTCCGGCTGCTCTCTGCCGTCGTCGAAGTGGTAAACCCCTCCTGCATTGCAAACAGTGTCGGGATATTCCTTGCCAATCAGGTATCGCGCCAAATCAACCTGGTGAATCATATCAGCCATAATATAGCCGACATAGAAATCCCACAGCCTCCAAAACCACCTGCCCGGACGGTAGGGCGGCATAGGCGACGGGCCGCACCACAAATTATAATCCAGACCTTCCGGAACCGGCTGCACATCAGCCACGTGGATAGGCCCGGATTCCTGCATAAGAAATACGCGGGCCAGATAGACGTCCCCCAGTTTACCACTGCGGATGTACTCCGCGGCTTTGTCGGTGTAGGGGGCGCTGCGGCTTTGGGTCCCAACCTGAACAACCCTCTTGTATTGACGGGCCGCCTCAACCATCTTTCTGCCATCCCAGATGCTCAGCGACAGTGGTTTTTCTACGTAAACATCTTTTCTCGCCTGGCAGGCCATTATCGTACCCAGTGCGTGCCAGCGGTCGGAAGTGGCGATAACAATCGCGTTGATTTGGCGGTCGTCGAGCATCTTTCGAAAATCCTGTACAAATTTCGGCTTGTAGTTATGGCCTTCAATCACAATCTCTGCCGCCGGGCCGTAGCATCGGGTATCTGCGTCACAAATATATTTAATCTTAACGTCAGACCTCTTCACGAGACTTCTCAAAAGCGCGCGTCCCCGACCGCCGACACCCATTATTCCCAAAACAACCTTTTCTTCAGCCGCCGGACTCTTGCTTTGAGACAAGACAGTAAACGTCGTAGCTGCACCTATTGAACCTTTCAAAAATTTTCTGCGATTCATCGATTTCATTTTTTTCTCCTGTGAATGTACTGTGCAAAATAATTTATTGAGCATCTTTCATCTCACAGGCCGCTTTCGTAAAAAGTCGGCACGCCGCGGAGGTGGAAAATACATACCCTGCTCACGAGTTAATGACCATTCTCCTGTTCATCTGATATAATACCCTAGTAGGCGGCCCAATTCCAGTACCTTTTGCAAATATTTGCCACCCTAAAATCAACGTTCCCCCCTCAACATCACCGCAACGAAGCCGAGAGGGGGTTGAATAGTCAAGGATAAGAATATATAATTACTGTGCACATAAGCACTGTATATCATTTTAGAGGTGCCTTCGTATGATTGCGGATGTAACTATCCGTATTAGGTTTAATCTGGTTTGCTTATTGCAGTAAGGCTACATAAGTTGCTTTAAGGAGTACGTCATGCACAAACGAGTTACTATTATCACAATTAGCCTTGTCGCTGTTCTGTTCGCTGCTGCACTTTCCTGTGCCAAACCTACGCAAACGGTTATGGTTCCCATGCGGGATGGTGTAAAGCTCGCAACAAATGTCTATCTTCCTGACGGCAAGGGACCATGGCCTGCTATTCTCTTTCGGACGCCTTACGGAAAGGGCGCAGCGGAAAGACGGGCAAGGCCGGCGAATCAACGTGGATATGCCTTTGTCTCACAGGACATTCGCGGCAGATTCGGTTCCGAAGGAGTGGATTATCCGGTTTTTGGTCATGATGGATGGGGTGAGCATCAGGACGGATATGACACTGTTGAATGGACCGCGGCTCAAAAATGGTGCAATGGCAAAGTTGCCACAGTCGGGGCAAGTGCCAATGGCATCACGCAGAACATGATGGCACCCAGCCGTCCGCCGCATCTGGTCTGCCAATATGTGGCAGTAGCGTTTTCCAGCATGTACCGCCAGGCCGCCTATCAGGGAGGTGCTTTTCGCAAAAGCTTATTGGAAGGGTGGTTGCGGATGAACAGGTTTGACCCTGAAAACCTGAAGGAAATGCGTGCGCACCCGGATTATGATGATTTCTGCAGGCAGTTTGATCCCGAACTCGTAGCTCATCGCGTGAATGTACCAATAATGTTCGTCGGTGGCTGGTATGACATTTTCAATGCAGGTACCATCAATAGTTTTATGAGTATCCAGAAGCGCGGCGACAAGGCAGCGCGAGGCAAGTGCCGCCTGGTCATGGGGCCCTACGGGCACGGCTTCTCAGAGGATTTAGTCTTTCCTAACGCAGCAGCTCCCAGAGCCGCCAATCCCATCAACTGGTTTGATATATGGATGAAGAACAATGGCAAAGGGATTGACCAAATCCCTGTCGTTCAGTATTTTGTCATGGGCGACCCGGGGGACCCGAATACAACGGGGAATGTTTGGAAAACTGCCGACGATTGGCCTGTTCGAGCGAAGATAAGACCTTTCTATTTCAATGCCAATGGAGCATTGCGCTCGCGGCCTCCCAAAGAAGCCGATGCTACACTTTCCTATGAGTATGACCCCAACGACCCTGTGCCTACCGTCGGTGGAGCCAACCTTATCATAACAAGAGGGCCCAAAGACCAGCGACCGGTTGAAGACCGACCGGACGTTCTGCTTTTCATATCTAAAAAGCTGAAAAACCCGGTAGAAATCACAGGGACTGTCAAAGTCAAGCTCTGGGCATCTTCAACAGCCACGGATACCGACTTTACGGCGAAGCTTTGTGATGTGTACCCTGATGGTCGTAGCATGATTGTGCTCGACGGCATCATTCGAGCACGGCATCGAGATTCTGTGAAGAAGAGCGAGCTGATGGAACCCGGTAAAATCTATGAGTTTGAAATTGACTTGTGGTCCACGAGTCTGGTCTTTAGTCCGGGCCATCGAGTCCGTGTTGCCATATCCTCCAGCAATTCCCCTCGCTTTGAACCTAATCCCAACACGGGTAAGCCATCGGGTATGGACGATGAGACCAGGGTGACAACTAACACCATCTACCTGGATGCAAGACGTCCATCACATATACTGCTGCCGGTCGCGGCACGATAGTTTTGGCCTGGCGATTTTAACTGGAAGTCTGTTCACGACGTGCGTTTTTGCGAACTTTCCTTTTTGGCTGTCTCCGACCGGCTTTGGTATCCTGTTCGGCCATAAACTTCTTCAGCGCCTCCGGCGATTTATGCTTCCGGAGCGCTTCCAGTGCCGTATCGTTCGTTCGTTTCATCCACTCAAGCAGTTCCTTCCGCATCATTTCGATATCTTTTTTGTACTTGGGGTCATCGATGAGGTTATGCAGAGCATCCGCATCATTTGCGAAATCATAAAACTCTTCCACGACTCTATATTGGAAAATCCGAACACGGGCGGCGACTTTCGGATTGGTTTCCGCGGCGGCCTGCATGGCCTTAAACGTCAAGCCTGACTGCGATTCGTTCTTAAAGACTCTTTCGCCGTCCGACCACGGGTTGAAGATATATCCGAACCTGTGGTTCTGTACGCAGCGCATCGGATAACGTTTCCTTGCTGATGTCTGGTGGAATTGCGTGAATACCTTGTCGCGTCCAGCCTGTTTCTGCCCGAACAAAACCGGTAGAAATGAAAAACCGTCCATCCCTTTGGGTTGTGCCGATCCAGCCGCGTCAAGTACGGTGGGCATAAAATCGAGGGCCGATATAAAGTGTCGCTTGTCCACACTGCCGGGCTTGACCTTGCCCGGCCAACTGACAATCCACGGTGTCCGCGTGCTGTGCAGGTAGCAGTTGGTCTTGGAAAACGGCAGCGCCATACCGTTATCAGAGAGAAACATTGTCAGAGTGTTTTTTGCCTGGCCAGATTCCCGCAGAGCGCGCGTTACCGCCCCCACGGTATCGTCGCATCGGCGGACCGAGCTGTAGTACTGTGCTGTTTCGGTGCGTATCTCCGGCAGGTCGGGCAGAAAGCCGGGGACCTGGATTTCGTCGCGTCGATACACTCGTGAGGGCTTTGGAATATCCTTGACTGCCTTCGCAAACCTGTTTTGCTCCTGCTTACTGCCATGAAACGGGCGATGCGGGTCGTGCGAATTGGCCATCAGGAAAAACGGCCGGCCTTCGCTTGCGGCCTGCCTGAAAAAACTCCTGGCAAATTTATAGTAAAGTTGCGGGTCGCGACCCCACCCTAATTCTCCGGGATTTTTGACCAGGTCCCACTTGAACTTGTCTGCCGGCGCCAGGTGCCTGGCTTTACCAAGGATGCCGTTTAGGTAGCCGGCTTCATGCAGTTTCTCCTGCAGTGTCGGCACATTCGTATTAATGGGCTCGAAGCCCTCGGCTCCGTTACGGTGCGGATAGCGGCCGGTCATTAGCACCGACCGGCAGGGCTGGCAAACCGCTATGGTGATATGGGCATAGTGAAACCGCATACCATCGGAAGTTAGGCGGTCAATATTAGGCGTGATATCAGGAGTCTTGCCGCCAAAGCAGCCTGGCGAATCCCAGTTCATATCATCGACCGTTATCAGGAGAATGTTCGGTCGTTTCCTCTGCTTATTGGCGGTGAATACCGGCGCGCACCCAAATGCCATCACCGGGGCGCCTAAAATCGTCGCTCTTAAAAACTTCCGACGTGTTATAAGAGTTGTGCTCATTTTTCTTTTTCGTTTTTTCTGTGTTGTCGTATCACAAGCCACACTGCGGTACTCATATTTTGTAACTATATCTAAATCCAACGGTCAATACAAGCCATTTATGGAAAGTCCATTGTCAAAATCGCTCTCTACGGTCGGCGTACACTGGTTATCCCGCACCAAAACGGAGTCGACCAAAATGGTTTTTCCTGTCGAACTGAATTGGCAACTGGCAAAGTGCGTTTTGGTGCGGGACAAATTGGAGTTGTTTTGCTGATGTAAACATAGTATCTTATAAAAATGAAACTCAGCAGGGTGACTGGGCAGTTTTAAATGAAAATATTTGTTAAATTTATTGCGTGAAAGAAAACGAACTGGGAAATATTTGATGTCTCAAAGTATTGAAATCAAGATGACCTTTTAACATGGAATAAAGTTTATTTTTTG